>NZ_MKTO01000001.1:0-30729 GCF_001897665.1 Legionella sp. 39-23
AGATTTTTTCTCAACTCATGTGTCAAGGATGTCCCCGAACAGTGTCAGGGATGTCCCCGGCTATACAGCTGCCCAGCCTACGTTTATTAAGTCATTTTTTGCCAAGAGAATAGAATGATAAACAACTCCTATTTTAATGCACAAGAAACCGGGCCATTATCAAGTTGCAATTCATTGCCCCCAAAATCCGTCATAAATTGCCCAGTGTAGGCGTGATTTTGTTTGTTCCATTGTGCTGAAATGAAAATCCGCGGGCGTTCTTTCTCATCCTGATCCATGGCTACGAGCAATAAATTGTCTGTGTGCAGACTAAACCGCGTCACCTCAACTGGATAATCAAAATCAATTTTAGGCAAATCACCGATTTTATTCGGTGCTACAAAAGAAATAGCATTGCTCATTCCCTGCAGATGACAAACAACCGTTTTATGCGCCGCATACGTGGCACCAGAACTAGCCAGAATTAATAACAATAATAAACTCAGACGTTTCATAAGAATGAGCTCCTTCTTTTAAAAAAAGAAAATCATAGCTTAATAGTTCGAGTTCACCAACTCCCCTGCATTAAGAATGCTGATATTGCCTGCACCGTATCGGTACAGCAAGTGCTGAATGTTTCTGAACCACATCATGGGAGCTGCTACAAATAATCCATATTCCCTGGCCCCTAGGTACTCGCTTTATGCGCTGTATCCATAACTATCTTTAAGTTATCTCTGAGTTTTCTTCAAAACAAGATTTCTAGATACCGCGCATAAAGCACGGTACTTAGAATACGAAAATAAGAAATCAATTAGACCTCTTGCATAACCTAGGATGCCAGAGATTTAGACAAGTCACTCCTCATTTTTGATCCAGTTATTGCCTGTTCTTTACCCCACTGTTTCGGTTTAAACAGGGTAACTCCTGTTACAAAAATAGCGATACGTTCTAAATCTTTTTCTTCTGACAATGGTGTCGTTTTTGCTTCAAGTTCAAATTCTTTTTTTATTGTTTTGACTAAACACTCAAGATATTTATTGTCTTTGGATCCATTAGTATAAAAAGAAAGGCGCTGTTTAAAAAAGGACTGGATGTCCTTAAAAGTACAACCAAACAAGCAAGAGCTTTTCATTTCCAATAACTTACGTATCACTTCGATTTCATAAATATAGGCATTTGCTTCTGTATTAGCGATTTTTGCTGCAACATTGAACGCATGCCCTGCCTCATGAATAATCGTCCCAATCACCTCAATCGTATTTTGCTCCAAAAAACTTGCCTTTAAAGCAATCGTTTGATTCATGTCCCAATTTTTATGTAGATGTCCCAAGAGCTTATAAGTACTTTTGTTGATAAAGATCGCAGGATTCCCCTGGACACCTAAAAAATCATATGGTGGTTTTAAAATATCAATTTGAATTTGTGGGATAGAAGCAGTTACACCGTTATCGAGTCCACTCCGACCCATTCCACGACATTCTTCTATGAGTAATCGAATATGGTAAATTGTCAACATGATACTCTCCTTGTATACATATAAACAGAACATGATAAATAGAGGACAAAATGACCAATATTTACAAATACCATTATTGCGAATCAATATTTACCAGTCAATACATTTTGCGATCATTCGGTGCATATTTAATTTATTTTGCCAAAAATAATTAAGATCATTTCAAAAAGTGCTCGCGAATCAAATGTTTTTACACTTTGATTGCTTTGTATTCTATGAGTTGCATTTTGATATCGCTGGAGATAAATCGGGGAAGGCCAAATATTTGGCCCTCAATAAAAAGAGGCTTTAAAAGGTGTGCCTGCGTTAGGTTTCCTTGTGGAGGGTTTTTCCAAGCGTTCGTATCAGAAAAAGGAAACTAATTACGAGTTTCACTCACGGCTTAATTAAAGAACATGCCCTCCATCTACTTCAAAGACTTTGCCGGTAATCCAGTTTGCTTTTTCCGAAGCAAGAAATAAAGCCATATTGGCAATATCATTTGGTGTTCCAGGCTTTTGTAAAGGAATATTGCTCACATAATATGCCCATAACTCTGGATTGCTGGTTGACGTATCTTCATTCATTCCCGCCTCAACAACACCTGGCGCAATAGCATTCACCCGTATGCCATGTTTCGCTAAATCCAAGGCAGCATGTTTCGTCCATTTATTCAGTGCCGCCTTCGAAGCACCATAACCAATACCTTTGGGCATGGTGATAATGCCACTGATTGAAGAAATATTTAAAATACAGCCTTTACTTTCTTTTTCCACCATATGCTTCGCGCATAGTTGAGCTAAATAAAGTGGCGAAATCGTATTCACCTGAAAAACTTGCTGCATTTTTTCTGGGGGCAATTCAAACAGTCTTTCACGACATAACATGCCCGCATTATTCACTAAAATGTCGACACCACCTAAATACTCAATGGCCTCTTTAGCAAAAGTTGCAACATGCTCCATTTGGGAAAAATCAGCATACAATGCGTTTGCCTTTCGTCCGAGCACCTTAATCGCTTGCACGGTATCCTCTGCACCCTGTGCACCACTGCGATAACTAATCACCACATCAGCTCCTTGTTCGGCAAAAGCTATGGCTATTCTTTGGCCGATACTGCGGTTAGCTCCGGTAACAATGACTTTTTTCTCTTTAAAATCCATACCGTTTTCCTTAATTAAAGGCACTCAAATTTAAATTCTTTTTACACTACCTCATAGTTAGATGCAATGCATGTGTGACAGAGAAACCCCTGAAGCTTCAAGTTATGACGCTACGGATATAGGACTCCTTTTTTAAACTAAGCTTCTATTTTTAAAAGAAAATTTTTAATGTAAGAACAATTAAACACCTTGACAGCGAACCTAACGCACAGTAGAAATTAAAGCAACCAAGGATTGGAAAGGAGAGAATGATGGGTGGAGAACTAGAGCTCTATCAGAAAGAAATTGATACAGCAATTCAGCCTATTTTTGCACGTCTTGAACACTATCGTAATGCCATGTTTGAGATAAGGAAATTATTAAAAGACTATTTTTTTGATACATGGCGAACAAAAAAACTCACCGAAGTTGCCCAAGGAGATGAGCTTGTCTTTAGCTTCAATTTGGTTCAGGAAGCTATGGAAAAATGCTTGGTTGAAGAGAACATATTAATAGAAACGGCACAAATAATTAGTAATAACACAGAAAATCCAAGTCTTGTAGCTGCTCTTGATGCACATGTTTTAGAATGTGGTTTACCTATTACACTGCGTGAAACAGATGGAGTATATCTTTTTAAATCGACTAAGTCTTATACGCCTTCTGCTCATGCATTTATGTGTCAATTTGCTTATGCCTTAAGCGCATATCGTTTGTGTTTAGGAATTTGTGAAACCTATTTCGCTCTCTATCGTCATGAAGGGATACAAACAGAATATCTGCAAAATTACAGTGAATCAGCAACTTTGTTAAAACAACAAATTGAAGGAGGCATCAATTTAACCTCCCTACATCAACAGGCCAAGGCCAAAGAAAAGGAAATTATAAGCGCTCTTCGGACTGAGAAAGTCCATGAGGGACTCAGTCGTTTTGAACAGGATCTTGGTTCGCTCACTAGCAAACTGGTCTCGTTATTAGAGTCAGGGACCGTTCTTTTGCAAAATTGTTATCAAGAATTTCCTAACAACCCCATATTATGGATGCTGCATGATCGGAGTTGGCATACCTTGCTCAAGACTCTTTCTGGACTATTGTATGCAGATCAATACACCTATTCTACTTTATACGGCACCTTGACGATTAAAAAAGAATTTATCGAACTAATTAAAACAGAAATAGAGCATTTTGGTTCAGTAACATTAACTAAAAATCCTGTGCTTAAAATTGAGTTTTTAAGAAAAGCAGCAAAACTTATTGCTGAAACAAAAATAGACATCCTTGCAAAGCTTGCCGAACAGGGAGTAGAGGTAGTTAAAGCGCCTAAAATAGGCATATTTCCCCCTGCTCCTCCCGATGCTTATTCTCTACTCTTGAGCTCTTGGCAACGCTTTACTGGAAAAGAGCAGGACGATACCATGGAAAAAGAAGATCCATATTCCGGTATGAATCCATACTGATTTATCACTAAAAAGTCATTTCTTCCAAATTGTTGTTACCGGATATAAGAGACTTACTATAAGTCTCTTTCCCTCTTACTTGCAAAGTAGTTTTTATCCACCTACCTAAAAACTATCGAGTACATAAAAGCAAGAGCAATTGTATAAGCCAAGCAGAGTAAAACACGGGGGATAGCACGCATGGACACCACAAAGAAAACACCCATCATGTAAAACAAAAATAATGCGCCAAGAACATATTGGTTTATTCGTTCCGCAGTAGGGTAAGAATAATGGCTCAAAAAGCTATCAGGAAACGCATTCAAGCGCGTGACGACTGTTGCCATAAGAATAATTAGAAAAAACAAATATAAAACAATGAGATAAATAACCAAAAATAATGCAATCTTAAATTCCTCCCCTTCCTTTTCTTTATCGAAGCTTTTAATAAAGAGCAATGCAATGATCGAAACAATAATCCCAATCAAATTAAAACGAACAAATGAGGAGCTTACTAAAGGAAAAAAATTCAAATGGGTCAACAAGGACCATTGATATTCAGCGACTAACGCGATGAGTATCAGAGGAAAAAATAATGCAGCCTTCAGCAATAAAGGGTTTGTGCTATCCATCTTAAATAACGAATTAGTGTATTGAATACGGAGGAAAATATTCCACACAAATGCAGTAACAAAAATTAAAAAAAACGCATTAATGAGGAACAATAAAGTGATGGGGCTAAACAATACAGAGATAAAAGACTCATGCATCGCATTTCTCAAAAATATTCAGTGCTTTTAATTATAGAACACAAGCTCTGTTTTAACTCGTCTATATAAGACCACCCAAATCGATCAAAATATAATCATCTATACTATAAAAACAGCAACTATTTGTTTTTTGCTCATGAAAGAAAAATTTGAAGAGCTTTCCAAACGTCTCACTGGATTAGGCATTAATCATCAAAGTGTTCAGGAAAATGATAATGACTTAATGCAGCAAATGGCCTATATCGATTATTTAAACCATGCTGCATATAAAGAGATTGAAGAACAATACACACTGTTTGACCCCGATGCAGATATGGATGCGCAGCTTCAATTTTTTAAAAAAATCATCGCAATCAAAAGTGTCTTAAGAGAGTTACAAGTAGTTCATAATGAATTAACAAAAAATTTATGCCAAAAGGAAGAGATATACATTCACAATGAACAAGACATTTCATTCAATGAAAAATACATTCTTCCGGCCTTAAAAGGAAAACAACCCAGAGAAATTGTGCGCGCAAATTTCTATCAACTCTTAGATAATATCAATAAAAATAATTCGCTGGGTACCGATGAAGCGGCTTATATTAACTCACTCCTAATGCAGCTTGTTTCCAGGCCGGGGGGAATAAAATTAATTGTAAAGCTTAATTATTTACTGGCCACTAAAGATGCACAATTAATATTAAAGCCTAGTGAGAATTTTGAGTGCTCTATGGCCTCTACTGGATTTGCAAAGATTAATCCAAACTATAACAGCAAATTACTTACACCCGACCAAGATTTCAGAACAATTTTAAAAAGAGAAACTGCTCCTGGAGCTGGGACACAAAAAATACTTGTTGGAGTGGATTATCGCTATAACGATAAGATTGCTTCCCTGAATTTAGACACCTATGCCTCAACTGGAAATGGATTAACTGATGCCGGACCACCCTTTATTTTGTTGGCTCATGAGCTCATTCATGGCGTGCATAATCTTACTGGCAAAGCACGAAATAATTTTGGCCCTTTTTTTCAAGGACCAAAATATCGTGATGATCCTTTGATGAGCCTGTTATATCCGCCAAACTCATTATATAGCATGGGTCCTGGGGCTGAAGAATATTGGACTATTGAAGGCGGTAACCTATGTGAAAATCTTATCCGCCAAGAACACGGTTTTTTTGGGCGAACAGGACATATTAGCTCCGAACCAGGCAGTCGCGGAATTCGTGATCTCTATTATCTTGGATTAGCACGCAGTTACAATAAGAGTCATCTAGAGCGCTACTTAGCGTACATCAATAATCTTGAAGAGGCAGAAGACCATGATGAAGAGGATGTGATTGTTGAGAGGCTGCTACGATTTGAAAAATTTAAATCTTTGTCTTACTCTTTAGCCGATCTAGTTAAGCTCAGCCAGAGCTTTTCCCCTTTCCAACTCAATAAAATAGAAAAAGTTATCGCGCAATTCAACGTGCCCCCCGATGATGCACCTGGCGATCAGGAGCGAATCTTGGAACACTTTTTAGTTTCATTACACCCTAAAGCAGCTCAACTCCTTGTTGTTATTACCAACGGGAACATGGTTGATAATGGTGAAGAAATAGAATTAGATTTGCTCAACCAGGCACTTCCTGCTATTCAAAAAATCAATGAACTGCTCAAAACCTCGAATTTATCCCCGCAACTGCTAGAGCCTTTTGCCCGGTTTACGGAACACATAGAAACAAAAGTCGATCTCCACCATCACAAACACGTCTTCTAGCGTTATAGAAACAAACACCTTTTCATTCCCGCATAAGAAATCCATCTATGTTTTAGCACAGTGCGAATGCAATGATGGATTCCTGCCTGCGCAGGGATGACAGTGTGATTTGCGATGACATGTTCAAACGATTTAGAAAAGAGCACAACAGCCGACCTTTATTGATTTCTCTTCATTTTGTTCAACAAAATGCTGAACTAAGGTTTCTTTATTCAATCGCTCATGGAAAACAAACTGTTTGTCAGCTAACAACTGGTTCAGCCATGAGGCGCACATATTCAGTGAGGAGTTATAAAACTTATCAAAATTCGTCCCTGCAAGCGGAAAAATATCCCCTATCCAGGGATCAAGTAGGAAATCCTTGGTAATCACTACAGTATGTCCAATGTCTTCAATATCATAAATCCATGCAGGAATTTTCTGCTGCCTCAGTGAAGCGGCTAAATAGAATGCCTGGTGCTCACAGTTTCCCGCTTTACATCGGGACATAGTGTATTTTATTGGTGCTCTTGCATCGAGAAAACTCATCTTCTTATCCTCAAGATGTTTGGTAACTTTAAATAAAAAAGTTCTTATCTCTCCGACTCCCTGCACCGCAATAAGACTATTTTCATTATATTGGGCCATTCGTTCTGCACGTATTTTTGCTGTTAATTGATTCATAACTAAAGCAGAAGTACTCGCAATACATACGGACATGGTGGTCTCTAATGCTTTACGTAAGGTGTTACGATATTTTAGTGGATCAATCCCCGCTTTTTTGTTGTCAAACAATTTAACCATAGCCAACCTCCATTTGTGCTAATAACTTAGTGCAATTGCAAAAAATATTAAACATCTATTAGCAATAAAATGTTCACTAACTAGAAATCCAATACATCTTTATAACCCTGAGTAACATGAAAAAAATTAAATCTTGATGAAAATAAACTAAGCTCAGTTACTTTTCGTACAACTTGCAATGAGTTAATATCAGACACCATGGTTATTTAACTATTGTTAAACATTTCATTTTTTTGCATGCCAAAACGGCATCAAATTGAGAAATTCATTATAAGGGAGGGCATCAATTAGGTCGTAATGAGCCAAAAAGACCCTGTTAGTATTTTTGAAAACGAAGCTGTGAAGAGTAGGACGGATATTTTCCTGAAAATTGAGTAGTGATTTTTAGGCACTTTCTAGCGAATAAAAAGAGAGGGACAATGAGCATTTTTAAAGATATTACCCACCGTTATTGTAAAAAAATATGGGATGCCTACAAAACACAGGCCGATGACAAGACCTATAAAGGTAAAGAAGCAGCGCTATTAATTAAAAGAAATGAGTTTGCTCGAGATTTAGTAAGAACAATTCAACAAATTGAAGTTACTGACAATGACTATGCTAGCTATTTCGACCAGGTTTTAAACGAAATTAACTCCGCACTAAAGAAAGTTGCAGAGGCGGTTGATGCATATAATAAAGAACATAAAACAACATTCACTGCTGATCTCTATGAAACTTTGTTTACCCCTGCCTTAATCAGTTTTATTAATGCATTAAGCAATCTAGTTAAAAATAGCCCTCCCACAATTGTAACTATTAAAGATAAAGCTTTATTTAACCAAAATAGAGATGCTCCTTTTATTTACTATTTTACGTCGGTCTTATATGAATACATTCTTGACAAAGAATTTGATTTTGCGACCACCAAAGTTGAGCGTGATATTTTTGACGCAAAAAAAAGTTTGATCCTTAAATACGTGCAAAATGCAGGGACTCTATTTACACGTTTTGAAGAAGATGAGAGTAATGCGGAATATCAGGAGCTGATGCAGGCATTGTTAAATAGTATGACTTCTGACGAAAAAGTCATCCAACGACGCAAAACAGAAGAACCAAGTCCAAGCTATATGTCTTTGCTTTCCCAAACATTTTATAAAGCGTCTGAAAAAATAGTAGGGACAAGCCAGTTGGGACAAAAAATGGAGCTTTTGACGAAGCAATTTGGTGAAATAGCAAAAAGTAAGGAGTTCACTGCATCCTAATCTCTTACTCCCATCATAAATAAAGGCGAATGATTACTGAACATTCGCCTTTGCTGGGTTGATCACTGAAAAATCCTACAAAAAATATGATCCTTAGGAGCTCATATTAGTGCTGCGTTGTAGCGCTATAGCAGCTTGTTGTTCTAAATCACCTTCCTTAATTACATCAAGCTTTCCTTTCAACGCCTTAGTCTTTTCAACACCTTTGGTGATTATGTTTTTATCAAAAACTGAAGCCACTTTTAAAAAAAACTCACGTATTTTATTTAAGGTTTTATTGGGTTTATAGCTTAAATTTGCCTGCAATTGTGCATCAACCTGAGCGTTTGGCTGCTCCTTAGCTTTAACTTTATCAATAAGTGCTGTGCCAAATTCGGTTCTTTGTTCTTTGTTCATTATTTTATGAGAGGGATCCATGCACTGGATTTCTTTATCGAGTAACGCTATAAAATGATAAACATCTTTCTTATATAAAGTAACATCATGCAAATGTTCGACTTCTCTTCCTTCCTCCCTAAGCCGACTATTAATAACCTCTAACAATCTACCGCGAAGCCCATACGTAAAATGCCCTCCTTTGGGCAAGTCAGTAATCTCACTTAATGAGCGAATTAAATCCTTCGCATTAATATTAAGCTTTTTATTTTCATCGATCAGTTCATTAATATCAGCTGGAACAGTTACCACTACAGGCTTTATACATCTCACTAAATCACAACCCTGCTCTAAACATTCAAGCATTATTTCCTGATCCGTGCGGCTGTAACTTTTTATATTGGTGAATAACTCTCGCACCTTTTCCCATTGCCCTTCTTGCGCATAGAGTGGAATTAATTGCCGCTGGACTTCAATATTGTCTTGAGCTACTAACTTTTCTAAGGCTTCAATTTTTTCTTTACGCTCAGAGAGCAGATGAATTCTATCGAACTCTGCTTTAACTTCTGGAGTCACCACAGGAATAATGGAAATTTTTGAGGGGACCATAGATGCTTTTTCTCTTGGTAACGCCTCAATAGCATCTTGGATTTCTTTTGCTGCCTGCAGCCATGTTATTCCATTTTTATGCTTAAAAGCCTCATCGACCAGTTTATTAATGTGTTCATATCCAGGGATGTCTTCTAAGATACTTCTCACATTCAAGCAATAGGCTTCAGGAGAGCAATAAGTGTTGCGTTGTATGTCATCGATACCTCGTGCTTTTGCACGAAGCATAAAGTCCATATAGGGATCTTGACCAACAACCGCTGTTCCGACCAGCCCTATATTTTTTTTCCATACGTCCAAAGGAATAGAGGCTGATTTTTCCTCACCCCAAGTCATAATGCGAATATTTACTTTATCGTTTTGTTCATCAAACTCAATATTTCTCACGATAAAAAAATGACCATCCATAAACCGTTGTACGGCATTTTGGTCTTTAGGTGCCCCATCTTCTGGATTGAGGATATATGCAGCAAGAGATCCTGTACCTGCAAAGCCAACCATATAACCATCTTGAATGAGTAATTGTAATTGTTTTATTCGCTCTTTATCATTGATGGGAATATTTTGTACATGGTGGTAGCCTGCTTGTTTCATCCAACGGTTTACTTCATGATGCGTGGTCACACCAAAAAGCTGTTTGGCAAGCTCAGCACCTTCTGCACTGTAACCAACAGTTGTGTTTTCTGAAGAGCGTATCCCATTTAAAATAATGTGATCCACATCATGAAGCGTATCTCCCGCTGAGCTTTTTTTATTTGCCACGGCTTGGGTTACCTCAATTCGCAAAACACCTTCTTTTCCGGCAAATTCTTTAAGATCACAAACTCCTGTTGCGGCTAATTCAGCGGTTATTTTCACATATTTCAAGGGATTAAATAGGGCCATATTGTGCACAAATGCATTCACACCACAGACCTGATCATCACGCTGATTAATATAGCGAGGGTCCAATACACGAATCATCATCTGTAATGTAAGTAGGTCACGATCAAAATTTTTAAATTTAAGCGGATCTACTTTATTTAGAAAATTGTCGCCCTGATAATCTTCGTAATGACACTTTATTGAATTTAATAAAGGAAATTCTTCGAGAACTCCACGGATGGCCTCTTGTTCACCAGTTAAAAAAGCAAATGCTTCAAGCTGTTTCGCTACGGTATATAACTTAGGGTTATTTTTACCGTACCAATCATTTTGAGTGTCTCTAAGATGCTCTTGGTATTTTTGCAATAAAATTTTTGCTAATTTTTGTACATAAGCTTTTGATAAAGGCGCATCGTCTTCATTGCCACAAATTTGTGTTACTTCATCTAAAACACGCAAATAATCCTGATATGACGTGGCCTTTCTACCGTCGGTGAAAGTCGCATCAAATATCGGCTGTCCATCATCTCCATAGGTTAAAAAGTCTGTTAAAGGAAAACCCATAATGACCCCAAACAAAATAATCATCATTCATGAATGAGCAGATAACGAGACGATATTTAGGAAAAAAACCATGCTACTCTTCACTTATAATGATAAGTATAGTTAAAAATTTAGATAGATGGTCTTTTTGAATAGAAATGTAATATGTAGCCTGGGTGTAGCGCGGTGAAACCCGGGGGCTTTGCACCAATTTCCCGGGCTCTGCTGCGCCACATCCAGGTTACTCTATGTACTGCTGTAAAAGCGCAAATGCTTTTTTCGCGTACTCAAGTGGAGGCGCTTTGGCAGGATCCTGTTCTGCTTCAACGATCATCCATCCAGAATATTGATTTTTTTGCATCATGTTAATGATGGGCGCGAATTCAAGCGCACCATCGCCAGGAACAGTGAAGACTCCTGCGCGCACCGCATCCATAAAGTTCATGTGCTCGTTTTTCACTTTATCAAGCACCTCAATGCGAATGTCCTTTAAATGAACGTATAAAATGCGCTCCTTGTATTTATTGATTAAATTAAGTGAATCAATATCTGCAAATGCAGCATGCCCAGTATCCAGTAATAACGAAACCAATTGCGGGCTTGTATTTGCCATTAAATAATCGATTTCATGCTCATAAAAAACTCCTGTTCCCGCATGGTAGTGATAAACAAGTTGCATATCAAAATCATGGGCAATGCGCCCCATAGCATGCAATCCTTGAATCAGCGCCTCCCACTGCTCTGCACTAAACTCCGGCTTATGTGGGCTGAGAATAGGGCGCTCTGTTCCTTGAATCGCATGCCCACATTCACATACATTGATAAACGATGCGCCCATCGCTCTCATAAAACTTAAATGATCCATAAATCGTGATAAGGTGTGTTCATACTGATCTGGCTCAGTAAAAAAAGTACTGAACCACGCGCTCGATAATTGTAAGCCATGCTCAGTTAATGCTTTTTTTAAAATAGAAACATCGCGCGGATATTTATTTCCTAATTCGGTCCCGACATAACCTGCCGCTGACATTTCACTAATACATTGCTCAAAACTAATCTCTTTACCCAATTCAGGATCATCATCATTGCACCAATTAATTGGCGCAATTCCCAGTTTAATGCGCATAAATAATTCCTTAATATTAAGACAATATAAGACTTCTTTCGAAACTCGCTGCAGTAAGTAACGTGCGAGGAGAAACGGAGCGCAGAATCGGAGTGTACACGCAAGTACATGAGGATTCGAGCACCGCATCGACGAAGCAATTTGCCACTGCAGCGAGTTTCGAAGAAGTCTATTCTCTAACCTGTTTCAGTTGTTCCTGCATCATTTGATGTGCCTTAGTCACTTCAGCAGAATTAGATATTTCTGCAACGCCTACACGCCACCAAGTTTGATATCCAGAGCTCATAGTCTTAGGCAATATGGGTAAGACAATCACTGAGGAGGTTTCTTCATTACGCGCAGCATGCATCACCACTGCCAATTGCTCATAAGAATCTGCAAAAAAGGCTTTAGCACCCAATCCTTCGGCATATTTAACAAAATCAATCGGTAAATAATCTCCAGACAATTTCTTGGTTTTAGCTTCTCGATAGCGAAACTCATTACCAAAACCTTGGCTGCCCTGGCTTTCCTGTAAATTTCTAATACATTGAAAACCATGATTATTAAAAAGAATAATCGTTATTTTCTTACCTTCTTGAATGCTGGTAAGCAACTCGGAATGCATCATGACAAAACTGCCATCACCGACCAAAACATACACTTCACCAGCATTGTTTTCCTTAGCGAGCCTAACACCTAAGCCTGCTGCAACTTCATAACCCATACAGGAATAAGCATATTCCAAATGATAATCTTTAGGTTTTTTGGATTTCCACAGACGGTGCAAATCCCCAGGTAAACTACCTGCAGCACAAATAATGACATCATCTTCCGTGACCATCTCGTTTAATATACTCAGTACTTTGGTTTGCGATAAACCCTCTTGTTCAGCAGGAGTCACCGTAGCAATACGTTGTAATTCCTGTTGCCATTCATTTTGATAATGCAGCACCCTTTGCTGATATTCTTTAGACGTTTGATAGTTTCCTAATTTTGTCCCTATTTGCTCTAAACCTGTTTTTGCATCGCCCTTCAACATCAAGCCATCCATTTTGATTGCATCAAAACGAGAGACGTTGAGATGCATGATCCGGCACTCTTCATTTTTAAAACCCCATTTGGATGCGGTAGTAAAATCTTGTAACCGTGAACCAATCACGAAAATCACATCCGCTTGCGCAGCAAGAACATTAGCAACTTCAGATCCTGTAACACCTATTCCCCCCACGTTCAAGGGATGACGCTCAGGCAAAGCACTTTTTCCAGCCTGTGTTTCAGCTACTGGAATTTTATGCTGCTGTGCAAATTGCGATAAAACCTCAGTAGCAAATGAATAATGTATCCCACCGCCTGCAATAATGAGTGGTTTTTTTGCATTGCGAATCAGTTGAATTGCTTCCTCAAGTGCACGTTCACTAATCGGTTCTCTATCAATATGCCATAATCGTTTTTTGAAAAAAGAAGCATCATAATCATATGCCTCAGATTGCACATCCTGAGGTAAGCATAAAGTCACCGTACCCGTTTCAGCAGGATCAGTTAAAACCCTCATCGCATTGATACATGCTGTCATCAATTGTTCGGGACGCGCAATTCGGTCCCAATATTTACTTACTGGTTTGAAGCAATCATTCACTGAGAGCGTGTAATCGTGAGCCACTTCAAGCTGTTGTAAGACGGGATCCGGTTGTCTGCAGCTGAATGTATCCCCAGGCAGTAACAACAAAGGAATTCTGTTGGTGGTTGCTGTAGCGGCAGCAGTAATCATATTCGTCGCCCCCGGTCCTATGGACGACGTACAGGCAAAAATGCTTAATCTATTTTTTTGTTTTGCGTACGCGCTAGCAGCATGAGCCATTCCTTGTTCATTATGGCCTTGATAATAAGTTAAACCGTAATTATCGTATTCAAGCGCCTCACCCAAACCCGTCACATTGCCATGCCCAAAAATTCCAAATACTCCCGCTACAAATTGATGTTCTTTGCCATCCATAACGACATATTGATTCGCTAAAAACCGCAATAAAGCCTGAGCCATTGTTAATCGAATTTTCATAAACATCCTTTATAATCTAAGTCTTTTTCCACACCCTATTATTTGCTTTGCTTGTTCGTGTCCACTCGTGCTCTTTAATAAAAGTGGGCAGAGTATAAGGATTGTCTTGTAAATGACGTATAAACCAAAGTGTATAAAGAGCATATCCTGGTGCCGCGCAATGCGCATGACTCTGACCCTTGGCAATATGGTACGTATCATAATTCTCAATACGCAAAACCTCTTTTCCATTCTCACCAAATGCATAACCCTGGGGTTCAGAAAAACGGTAATGATAGATTTCCGGTTGGTCATGATAATGAGAAGGATAACTTGACCAACGTCCTTGAAAGGTAATAATTTCGCCAACCACCAAATTAGACTCTGGCCTGTTGCGTTTATCAAACACCGTCCTCACAATACGATAAGAGCTATCATCTAAGATATCTTTTCCTCGATTATCCAACTCCAAAAGATTAGATTGATTAAATAATAAAGGCGCAAATGCGGCATGATTCTCTGTTTCAATAAGTAAAATCTCACAATCGCTCAACGCGTCAACCGCAGCTCTTTGCCCTGCAGGACAATGTAGAACAACCGGTTCTTGGGAAAAATAATCGTAGCGCTCAGCATGCTGGCTTTGATTGGCATAATGAAATACCACTTTTCCCGTCATTAATAATGCCGCGAATTCATAATGATCATTGAATAAATATTTTTGCCCCGCATTTAATTTAAGCGAACTAAAATTCATGCCCTCATGAGATAAGGAATCCAATGTCACAATGGTATTCAATCCTTGAGTAAAACCGTGTGGATTTTTAATAAGAAGCTGTGGATTTTTCGGTGTGTTCTTTTGATGTAATTGAGCCAAATAAGTACTTTCCCAAATCCGCGGCTCGGCATCAAAATGCTGTATAAAATAATCTAATTCTTCTTTATAGGGTATCGCTGGAGCACAACCATGACGAGTAACGACCAAAGCCCCACAGGCATTTGCATAAGCCGTCGCTGCCTCCCAAGATGTTCCTTGTAACAACGACGATAAAAGACCTGCCATAAATCCATCACCAGCGCCAAGTACATTAAGGACTTCGACAGGAAATGGCTTAGAGGCCAAGGGTTGACTATTACCTGCAAAATAAACTTCAGCGCCTTTTTCACCGCGCTTGAGTACGATGGGCGCCCTGCTCAATGCACGAATGTTCTTGAGTGCGCTATGAATTTCATCACAGCCACCAGCAATACAAATTTCCTCTTCAGTACCTACAATTAAATCACAAAAAGACAAAATGCGTTGGTAGATTTGACTTACCTTCATGCTTGCGCAGTATCGTGTTTCTCCATTCCCGCGGGTGGTCAGTCCCCAAAGTACCGGACGATAATCCAAATCAAGAACTATTGCAGTTTCTGTATGTCTTGCAAGCTGAATCACCTCTTCTGTAGTGTGCAAGATGGCATCGGTAGATAGACCAGTGCCGGTTATTAAAATGGCTTTGGTCTGTTGTAATATGCTTTTGTTAATTTGCTGCGACTTAATTTGCATGTCAGCACAATCAGTACGATAAAACATTAAGGGAAATTCATGGGGTGGTTTAATACCCAGCAATACGAGTCCAGTCAAATGCTCTGGGGTTTCACATAATAAATCGGTATTGACGCCCTCACGTTCTAATTCATTTTTTAAAAAACGTCCCATCTCATCCTGACCAACACAAGAAAACATCATGCACTGAAGCCCAAGACGCGCAGTCCCCACCGCAATATTTCCCGCACAACCGCCTAAATATTTTCTAAAACTCTGTGCTTCACTGAGTGATACGCCAATTTGCTCTGCATACAAATCGACTGCCACACGTCCCATACAAATCAAATCAACAGGTCTATTCGCATCAAAATAAAATGGTGGATAAGTCATACTGCCCTCAACTCAAAGAAACAGGTAATTTAGTCACTAACGATTGCTTCGCAGCTTGCGCAATGCGCAACGCCTGTAAACCGTCTCTTCCAGAAACTGGACTTGGGTTATTATGTAGCCACGCATCATAAAATGACTCTAACTCTGTTTTAAAAGCTTGTTGATAACGTTCTAGAAAAAAGTATTCAGGATTTGCTTGCTCGGTGAGCGTATTGGTGTAATGCATCACGGAATGCTTCAGCTGATTATTTGCCAGTAACATCCCTTCCTTGCCAAATACCTCAATCCGTTGATCATATCCATAAACAGCCTGACGACTGTTATCAATTACCCCTAAAGCGCCATTAGCAAAACGCATTTGGATAATTGCCGTATCGATGTCATCCAATGCTTCAAAATCAGGATTAATCAGTACCGCACCCGTGGCATATACTTCAACAACCTCCGATTGCGTCAGAAATCGTGCCATGTCAAAATCATGAATGGTCATATCCATAAACAGGCCGCCGGAGGTTGCACAATACTCCTTAGTAGGACAAGCCGGATCACGAGAAGTAATTTTCACAAGATGTACTGCACCAATGTCACCTGCTTGCACCTGTCGCTGTAGATGCGAAAAACTGGGATCAAAGCGGCGGTTAAAACCGAGTTGTAACAAGGTATTGTTTGCCTGAATTGTTTTGAGTACATCCACAATTTCTTCTTCATGCAAGCCAATTGGTTTTTCACAGAAAATGGCCTTTCCGGCGTCACTTGCACCTTTAATCTGTGCTACATGTAAATTCGATGGAGACGCAATCAAAATGGCATCTAAATTTTGCTGAGCAAGCACTTCCTCAAAATGAGCGTATTGCCCTGCAATAGATAATTTATCTGCCCATGCCCTATCCAGATAAGGATCGGCAATGGCTTGTAACACAAATTGTGGCAAATGGTAGGCGATATTCTCTGCATGCAGTTTACCAATTCGCCCTGCACCAATAATCCCAATACGACATCTTCTTTGTTGGTTTGTACTGTCCATCTCTAATCTCTCACTAATTCAAATTCGTTTGTTTTTATTCCTGGTAATTCATTACCAATATCTCTAACTCGTTTACCTGCTAACAAATTCTTTTCTATTTTTTCTAGGGAAGCTCCCGTAGTCTCTGGTACAAAATAGTAAACAAAGAAAAAGGCGAGCAAGCATAATAAGCCAAATAAAACAAAAGTAAGCACGCCTAAATTTTGATAAATTGCCAGAAAAGAAAGAGAGACCACAAAATTAGCCCCCCATTGCACCACCGTGGCAATGCTCATTGCAAGACCGCGGATGGATACAGGATAAATTTCAGAGATCAAAACCCAGAATAAAGAACCGACACTAATGCAATACCCCATCACATAGACTGATAGTGCTCCTAAGACCCAAAATTTTTGGCTGGGCACTTCCATATTAAATAACAAACCAACTGCAAAAAGACTGAGTGCAGCAATGAGCGTCCCACTTAACAATAAGAAACGTCGACCTAATTTATCTACATAAAAAAAGGTCAGGACCGTAAATAAAAAATTAACTACCCCCATACAAAAAGTAGCTAAAATTGCGTTAGAAACCGGATAAAATCCTGCTGATTCAAAAATCACCGGTCCGTAATACATCACCGCATTGATCCCTGAAAATTGTTGAAATATTCCCAAGGCAACTCCTACGGCCAGAACAAAAATAATAGGCGGCTTAAACAATAAATTATATTTGGGTTGAATTGTATTTAAGTTAGTTTGAATTTCATCAATTTCTTTTTGAATGTTATAACCCACCGGACGAATCCGCTTTAAAGCATGCAATGTCTTATCGATGCCGTATTTTTTCATCAGCCAACGCGGCGAATGAGGAACAAAATGCATTCCTACAAATAAAATTAAGGCCGGAATGCAGCCTATTCCAAATAAAAATCGCCAGCTGTGCGCAGAGTAATCATGAAAAAAATAGCCGATTAAATAAGCAATCGCCTGGCCAAAGGTAATCGCCAAACCATTAATTAATACTAAGGTGCCTCTTCTGTTCGGTGGCGCTATTTCTGCGATAAACAGTGGCGCAATATAAGATGCGATGCCGATACAAATGCCAATGATGAATCGGCCAATTAATAAGAGTATGAGGGAGTGTGTCAGTGCACACAGTGCTGTCCCTAAAATAAACCCCAAAGCAACTGCTTTCAAAAGATAACGCCGACTTAGTTTATCTGCAAAGAGCCCACTCAAAGGAATACCTAGAACACAACCAAGTAAACTGATGCTTACTACTTGAGACCATTGCCATTCTGAAAGGGCTAATTGGGCCATCACCTGATCCTTTACGTCGGCAATTACACTGGAATCAAAACCAAATAAAAAACCACCAAACCCAGCAATCAAGGCAACAAAAAAAATAAATGAATTAACTCCATCATTCATAACATCACTTTCCTTAGCATCATCCGTAATCGATGCTGATGTTATCACCGTATATAGTGAATAAATAGAGGGCAATGAGAATAAATTTAACTAATGTTTTCCTTGGTTTTTTAACATGATGAACATAGTCTATATGACCTACGTGAACGTATGCGTGCCTGAGAAATTATTGTCTCTGAGGCTATCTTCTTATAAAATTTATGCATCAAAGGAACCTGCTTTTTCGGGCACGTATAAACATAGAACACGTAGTAAGCGTAGGCTGGGCTTAACAGCCCAGCCTACATTGGCAAACATACGTTTCGTAACGTAGAACGATGTATTAAACAAGGAATGTAAATGATTACGAGTCAATTGCTTAGAACCATTGTTGCCATTTTTTATCTGAGTGGCGCGCTATTATTTCTTAGTTCTTGTACTGGCAATAAAAATACTGCGTCTCAGAATGCCGGTAGCGAGGAATATGGAACAAATGAATATGGTGGGTGGCGTTAAAGGATTCAATTTGCTCAATAGCCTGATGTGGCAAACCCACTCCCTGCTCGATGCCTAGATCAATATTTGCAGCACTTCCGTAAATAATTAAGTACGGCCCAAGATGTTTTTTGCCTTTTTTCGACTATACTCTCTAATAATTAAGCTCGAAATTCATACAGGCTGTATATTAAAATGACTCCGTCGTGGTACCCATTTCAAACAATTTTCGATAAACTTATTCAAAATAAAAATCAAAATCCTCAAAAAGTTGCATATCGCTTTATCAATAAGGACAGAGAATCAGGTTATATAACCTACGAGGAATTATGTCGCCAAGTGTTTCATTTGGTACATCAAATCCAACAAAGAACAAACCCTCAAGACCGAGTGATACTTTGTACTCAACCTGGTTTGGATTTTATTGTTGGCTTCTATGCGTGTATCGCAACAGGCACTGTCGCTGTGCCGTTGTTTCCACCACTCACAAATATGATGGCCAATCGATTTTTACACATTATCAATAATGTAGATGCCCAATTAATTCTATTTGACAAAAGAACTTCACGAGCATTGCATATTGATCAAAAAATCAACCAATTTGTACCCCATTTGTTAAAACCATTTCTAAATTTGCCAAACATTCCGGAGCATCTCTTTAATAAACTGGAGCATATGCGGCATAATACATTATTCATTGATTCAGCACATAAAATAAATCCACCATCAGAAACAGTTCATTCCTGTACAGAACATGATGTCGCATTCATTCAATATACTTCCGGATCCACTGCAGACCCTAAAGGTGTTTTGGTGACACATGAGAATTTGATAGATAACTCAAACATTATTCAAAAAATGTGTCAAAATTCTGAGGAGTCCATTTCTTACTCCTGGCTTCCTCCTTATCATGACATGGGTTTAATTGCTGGAATTATCCAACCAATATATGCTGGTGCAACAGCAATTATATTACCTACTTTAGATTTCATTGAGCGTCCAGCCCGCTGGGTTGAAGGGGTTTCAAAATATCGTTGCACCGTAACCGGTGGACCTAATTTTGCTTATGAGTTATGTGCATTAAAAACGCCTAAAGATTCACTGCAACAACTGGATTTAAGTTGTTTGCATGTTGCCGCCAATGGCGCTGAGCCAATTCATTATAAAACCATGGAACTATTTTACAGCGCTTTTACCAAAGCAGGACTTAAAAAAAATGTGTTCTTACCCTGCTATGGTTTAGCAGAATCCACACTGATGGTATCGGGTAAAACATGTTTGACCGAAGACAAAACATTGTCAGTGAACTCGAAAAAATTAAAGCATCATGTCGTTGAGTTATGTGATACAGAAAAAAATAAAACCGTACTCGTGAGCTCTGGAAAACCACAGATGCCTTTAAAAATAGTAAATCCTAATGATCTCAGTGAATGTACTGCATCAGAAATTGGCGAAATCTGTATACAAAGTCGATCTGTAGCAAAAGGTTATTTTAATAACCTCGATGAAACGGAGAAAACATTTCGTGCCCGTATAAAAAATAACACAGCAGAAGGCGTTTATCTTCGCACAGGTGATCTTGGTTTTTTACACGAGGGAGAACTGTACGTCTGTGGTCGCATAAAAAATATGATCATCGTTCGAGGCCAAAATTATTATCCTCATGATATTGAGTTGGCAGTAACACATGCTGATCCAGCGCTGCGCAAAGGTTGTGTCGTTGCGTATGCGAGTCAATTGAATCATGAAGAAGGAATCGTTGTTGTCGCGGAACTAAAAGCCCAAACGCCCAAACATTATTATTCTGAGTTAGCCAACAAAATAAATCAAATGCTTGCCCAGGAAATCCATCTCTCAGCCCAACAAATCATATTGCTACCACCCAAATCAATTCCTAAGACCACTAGTGGCAAGTTACAAAGAATTAAATGTAAGGAACTCATTGAAGAACATAAAATCATCCCTTTATTCTCCTATTGCGCGCCAGAGGAGTTGTACGAAAATAATAGGCCGAATCAATTACTGCCTCTTCTTCAAGCTGCACCGGTAGATAAACGTTCTGAATTGTTGCAAAACTATCTGCAACAACTCATTAAAGAGGTGGCGCATTTGCCGCAAGAAAGCGTGATTGATCCAGAACGTCGTTTTATGGAAATGGGTATGGACTCGTTAATGTTCATTGAATTTAAAAACACGCTGCAAGAACTTTTAGACAATACGGTCGCACTCACTAATGATGTATTTTTTGAAAACGATCATCTTATCTCATTGAGTAACTATCTCTTAGAACAACTACATTTAGAAAACACCCTTGAAGAATTGCTTATCCCTAAAAATGTACATCAAGACATACACTTTAAGGGAGGAGAACATGCCATTTTATTATTATATGGACTTAGTGGCACACCTCTTGAACTGATGTATCTCGCCAGACACCTTCATCAGCAAGGGTATAGCATTGAAATTCCGCATATTGATGGATATGCTTTTTTAAAAGATAAAAACACCAATCTCCCCCATGAAGAATGGATAGAATCAGTCGCTCGTTATTTTCAGGATATGAAACAAAAATATAAAACCGTTTCCGTTGGTGGATTATGTGCTGGCTCTATTCTCAGTCTGAAACTTGCCGCATTGTTTCCCTCACAGGTTGAATCTTTGATTATCCTGTCGCCCTCATTTTTTTATGATGGCTGGGCTGTGCCATGGTATTCTTTTTTATCACCACTGATTTATCATACTCCGCTGAAATATTATCTTTACTATAAAGAAAAAGCACCTTATGGCATTAAAAATGCAGAAACACGCAGAATAATTGAAGATGAAATGCAAGAAAATCGATACTCAATTACTGGTGGCTCAAAAATATCCTATTACCGGATAAATGAAGCCAAACGATTAAACAAAAACGTGAAGCAAAATTTAGCAAGCATCAGTTGCCCAGTACTGATGATCCATGCCGTTGAAGATGAAACGGCCAGCCTACGCAATGTTAATTTTATAGAAAATAAGATTAAATCAAAAACCAAGAGAAAGGTCATTCTAACCAATAGTTATCATATTGTTACGGCAGATAATGACAAAGATATAGTAGTTAATGAAACCATTAATTTCCTTAAACAAAACGTATCATAAATAAAGTTTTCTTAAGTTGCTCAAGTCAACCATATTCATCAGCGTAGTACCCGTCTGTCCATTCTATTTTTTATGCAAAACCACCAAAAATACATTTTTCTCCAAAGTGTGCATATAATTTACATAAGAGCCATGTATTAGAGGTACGTATGCCTAGAGTCGATGTGGTAATGGATAGCGGTGGTGCTATAAGTATGGCCGGATCTGATGATGAGCATTTTACCGATGGTTTTGGTGGATGCACTGCATTTTATGCGCGAACTGATTCAGGAGAAATCTACGGGCTTTATCATCTCAGTTCGACTCTTGATCGAGCGCCACAAATGGTAGACGGGGTTTCCGATTCAAATGAACCATTTAGAAACTGGATACGTGACCTAAAAGCACAAACCGCAGGACAACAAGTTCATTTTTTCCTGGGTACTCCTTGGCTTTTTGGAGACCAAGAAAAAGTTGAAAAATCGCACCCCATCTTGGGTATGGAGCGATACTTAAGAAAAATTTGTGCCCAACATGAACTGGAAAATTATGACATTACTTTATTAAATATGATTGATGTTGAGTGCATTTCCATTACCGAACAAGGCATGATGTGTTATGGCTATAATGGAAAAGAATTAGGCACCCCACCGATGGCCAAATACCAAACTGACGAAGAGATTTTTGAACATCTGGGCTGGAGCAATCAAAAATGCCTTCAATACCTCACAGCGGATCCCAATGTAGACTTTGATGGAAGGCTAAGAGAAAAATACAAAGGACGATGTGAGCAAGAGGCGTTAGAAAAACAACAATTAGAAATGCAAGCAAAACAAATAGAGATGGAAGCCGAATACAAAGAGATGGAACAACAAAAACAAGCAAAGCTAGTAGCGATAAAGCAGCCCATTTTAGACGTATTAGGAAATATGGTAGCACAATACCAGCAGCTAGTTGATGAGAGCCCCAAAGGAGATAGCCAAGCAGTTTTTCAGTATCTTTTTGCACAAGAATTACTCGGTGCCGTTGAGTCAGGCGATCTAGGCTTATTACAAGAAATGAAACGACTTGATTATTTCAAACAAGTTACAGAAAAAAGCTCGTTTTCTTCTATTTTCTCAAAAGAACGAACTGAGCTTGGAAAAATTTTTTATCAAGCAGAGCTGGCTCTGACCTCTGCTCAGGCACTCCGCGTCGAAGAAAGCCCATCCATATTACGAAAATAGAAACAATAGAATTTCATTAGCTCAGTTAATAAATGCTATTGTTATAAAATTTCTAATTCTGCAACCAAGTCTTACAAATTGCTACTCAAATAACTAATGCGTGCAACAAAAACATCATGCTAAGATACAAAAAACCTTAGGGTTTGCTTCTATTTGAGCCACCTCACTTAAGATTCTACATAGTGATATAGGAGATCTGCCATGGGACAAGGAGATAAATATGATATGCACTTTAAAATACTTATTCTGGGGGATAGTCGCGTAGGGAAAAGTACTTTGGTGCAACAATTTGTTGGCGAACCCGCTGATGATTATTATTGTGAAAGTTTAGGCGTTGATTTCAAAGAAGCCATACTCAATTTTTTAAATCACCGCATTAAGCTATGTATATATGATGCCTGTGGTAATCCTAAGGTAGACTTTTTATTAAAACCATATCTTTCTATCGTACAAGGTGCTTTTGTCTGTTTCGATGTCACCAACCCCCTCTCATTTTATAATATAGAACGCCATATAAAAAAAATTAAGGAACAGCACCATGATATCCCAATATTTCTAATCGGTTGTAAGTCCGACTTGAGTCATACACATTCAGTAGAAACAGAAAAAATCAAGGAACTGGTGGCGCAACTGGGACTGCCATACTTTGAAACATCGGGGCGCAAAGCAATCAATGTACAGGAGCCTTTTACACAAATAATGCAGCAAATGTATTTTTTGTCACTGCAGCCCTTGCTGCAAAAAATCATACCTACTCTCGAGCAGCACCTTCATAATTATTTGCAATCCACACCTGCATCCAACAATGTTTTTAGCTTATTTGCAGGTCGAAGTGCTCGAGAGAATCTCTTAATAGAGGAGTATAAAAAAAAATTAGCGGCACTTAGCCAAAGCAAAAGTGTACACGAAGTTGAAGCGTTTTTTAGAGCGACTTTAGACATTATTGAACGAGCAGATAACCTTTTTGCCGCTGAAAATCCATTTTTGAGTATGATGGCCACAAGTCCACTATCAAAAACACTTGGAAAAACCTTATTTGATTTAGGCAAAACGACAAAAGATTTTATCGATTTATCTGCCTTAGTCGATGTGAGTCAGTTAAAAATTTAATGAGGTGGTTTTGGGCAAACATTCATGATAGCTTTAGAGAACAAACACCCAGTTTATTGCCAACATCATGAACAATCGCCTTGTGAAAAGCGCCGTATTAAGTCTACTCCTCGTCTACTCAGCGTTGGGTTTTACAGACACTCATCGAGACAGCGTCTCTAAAGAAGAAGTGAATGGTACCTTCCTTATGCACTTTCCGGCACCGCATAATGACATGGCCAATGAACTGACTGTCCGTGCACTGGGTGGTGGAAAAATTAATGTGTCCTTTAAATTAGTCTACCCTTATGTGGTCAATGGCGAGCTACAAGCTAACAGCGGTGAGTTATCCGGAGTTGCCAGCATTAAAGGCGATACGGCCATATATTCGTCATCTGAATATGGTCAATGCACCATTACCATAACCTTCGTTAAACCTGGAGTGTTGTCTGTAAAACAAGAAGGGACTGATGCTGATTGTGGTTTTGGCCATAACGTCTATGCCGATGGAACTTATTATAAAAAATAAAAACAGCCAATTTTGCCCATCGCTCAGGCTGGCATCAGCTTAGACATCAGCACCTTCATAAAAGCATATATAGCCGGATGCAACGAAGTGAAACCCAGGTTATGCTCCCTCAGAACTTCTCCGGCTACTCATAAGTGAACACGTATACTTTTTCTGAGGGTTGCAATAAACGCAACACCAGGATAAGTCATTTCGTTTAGGTTGCTTTCATTTAGTGATTATGATTTGATTTTACTAAAGGGAATTAACAGGCGAGTATTATGATATACATCCTCTATTTGCTTCTCTTCATCAGTCTACTGGTTGTATTACAGCGTAAGTTTATATCATTTAATCAAGTCATTACGACTTTATCTGACATTACATCAAAACGTAATGCTTTAGAACATGAAGATTTATTGACCCTTTTTGATAAATTCAATTACGAACACGACGATGGGGTATGCCACGGCTTTACGTTAACCTGGGCTCAGGAGGCAGCACTTGGAGTGGAACATCAGTTTTACAATCGCCTAAATCTGATTAAAAAAGAAAAAGAAACATTACCCACCTCCTTGCAAACCATTACCGAAAAAATAAAATCCAGTCAGACGCTGTCCTCAAAAGAACGAAAACGCAATGAAATAAAGCCTTTTCTTGAAGCCATCTGTCTGGCTCAATCTCCTGACGATTACTCCGAAATTTATGCACAAACGATTCAGCAGTCTGACACCGATATTATCTATAAAATGATTCAGTTGCACCTCGGTAAGGCCCAAAATACTGTTAAAAATCTCTTCGGTAAAACAATCAGCGTGGCATCGCCTAAAGAGATGCGCGGATTTATGCATCAACTGAATAACCTCCTCGCCATTAAAAATCAGGTTGCAGTGGTATGCAGCAGCGAAGAACACACGGTGGGCTTTAAAAAACATAAAGACAATACCTGGTTATTTATGGATATCAATCACTTATACGAACAAAGTGAAGAGTATCCTTATCAATTGTTAACCAGTGAGGAGCTTGTTCCCGTCCTGTATCAATCCCTTTTTGAAACCAGCAAACAATTGGTATTCCATTGTTCGTTCATTGCAAAAACAGGGCAACGAAAATTAGCACAGCAGCTGCGAGCGCTCGATGACTTATACCCCGCCACCCCAGAGGGCATGCAAATCAGCAATTGTCGTGGCTATGGTCCGCTCGCGCTGGCAGTGCAAAATGATGATAGAAATACAGTACGCGAAATACTACGATTACACAAAAGCGCTCCTGTAATCAGTCAATCCGCATTAGTGAATGCACTTTTTTATGCGGCAGCATGTAATCGAGCGTCCATTATGAATCAACTCAAAAATACGCCCCAAATAGACATCAACCATCCTTGTGATGCTGATGAGAACACCCCGCTTGGCGTTGCCTGCAAATATGGTAATGAAGCGATGGTGCGCTCGTTACTTGCTGATAAGCGTATTAACGTGGATGCACAAAACGCTGAAGCGATGACGCCCTTAATGGTAGCCTGTGCATCATCCTACACCCAAAGAAATCCTACACTCTTTAAGTTGCTTTTAGCGGCCGGAGCCAATGCAGCACTGACCAACCTTGACGACGAAACAGCACTCGATATCGCAAAGAAGCATCATAATAAAGTCGCCATGGATATCATCGCAACGCATCGCTCTAAGCAGGCTCAGCAATCTAATGCCAGTGGTTCGCAGAGCCAACGTTCCAAATGCACACGGCCTGGTATCACGGGTTCATTCTTAAATAATTCTTTTCTTAAAAGGCAGGATAAGTCCATTATGAAGCCCCCGCAAAAAGAGGGCTTCACAGAAACGCAACAGTTACAGGATGAGCCAACAAAAATGTTCTACCTATAAAAATTATTTGGCGGGGAAACAGTTAAGTTGCCTGCACGTGCCATTCCAACGCAGGTGTGCATTAAAAATGTAAAACGCCTAAGCCGACAACCCCAGCAACAATCAAATAAATAGCGACAATATAATTCAATAAGCGTGGCATAAGCAGTATTAAAACCCCCGCAACTATTGAAATAATCGGTGTAAGATGAGTCGTAAGCATATTGTTCTCCTCCGTGAACTCAATCTAATTATAGCAGCCATTCCGATGAAGTCTTATTGGGGCGGTCTTGGATTGAACAAATAAGTGAGCTCCAAAGATATAAATCGCATACCCTCTCCCAAATAACTCAAGCTGATAAAATAAATGAATCTTTGCTTTGAGCCTTGAGATCACGAAGAACTTGGGTCATTTGCCCTGGGATAAGCGCATTTCAAAATGATTGGCACAATGTAGATAGTTAACTCGATCTACCATGATTTTGTTACACCATTAATAAATAATAAACACATTATGTTTTTCTGTGTTAAGCTTGACCAATATATGAAAAGCGAGTTTGGTCATGATAAAAGTTGGACAATTTAATAAATTAAAAATGGTACGGGAAGCTCCATTTGGGGTATATCTTCAAGGAGGAGAATGGGGAGACATTTTATTACCCAATAAATCGGTGCCTAAAGGCGCTTTAGTTGGTGATGTGCTGGATGTATTTGTTTATTTTGACTCTGACGACAAAATTATAGCGACAACAGTGCGTCCTCATGCCAAATTAGGTAGCTGTGCTTATTTAAAAGTGATTGATGTAAATCCTGTAGGCGCTTTCCTTGACTGGGGATTAGACAAAGATTTATTAGTCCCCAAACCAGAACAACACCGACCTATGGAAAAGGGGAAATCTTATCTTGTTTATTTAAAGCAAGATAATCAAGGGCGTATTATTGCCAGCTCAAAAATCGATTATTTTTTGGATAAGACAGAAGCGCACTTTAAGTCAGGTGAGGAAGTGAGTCTACTTATTGCAGATACTACACCGTTAGGACGAAAAGTAATTATCAACAACAGTCACTGGGGTTTAATCCATGCTGGTGATATTTTTCAAACATTAATTTATGGCAAAAAAATAAAAGGCTACATTAAGCAGGTACGCGAAGATGGCAAAATTGATATTGCTTTAAGACAAATAGGTCAAAGCAGCATTAATGAATTAGCACAACGTATTGTATCCAAATTGGAGCAATCTGGTGGTTTTTTAGCATTACATGACAAAAGCGCCCCTGCAGAAATTCAGCAGATATTTTCTGAGAGCAAAAAGAATTTTAAAAGCGCATTGGGACAACTTTATAAACGCGGTTTGATTGATATTGAAGAGCAAGGAATACGTTTACGGACAACAGCCAAGAAGTGTTAACGTTTGCTTCGTGAGGTAGAACGGGCTATAGTTGAACCAAGTCAAATCCCAGTACTCTATTCGATAACATGTCTGAGAAAACCTATTGGGTTTATATTTTACGATGCAACAATCATAGCTATTACACAGGATATACAGACAATCTTGAAAAGCGGTTTCAAGAGCACCTTGCAGGTAAAGGGAGTAAATATACACGCAGCTTCAAGCCCCTCTCCATTGCTCAAAGTTGGGTGATAAAAGGGGATAAATCAATAGCCATGCGAGTAGAACGCTATATTAAAAAACTGTCTAAAGCGCAAAAGGAACAACTCGTACTCAATCCTTATTCTGATACTTTAATCAACATGTTAGCCAATGCGCGTTAGCGACTTTTATTTTAGAAATCGCAAATAAAAACGATGCCGGTGTTTGCCAGCAGCCGCGCCCAAAATCGATCCTTGAAGAATAAGATATCAATGCCTACGATTAAAACGATAAGGATCACGATGTACATTACAATCAATATCTGTTTTGTCATAACATAAAGAATAGTTCACAATAGAACTCATGTTGGCTCTCTAAAAAGATGGGCGTAGATTACACCACTCATATTGTTTATGATGTCACATAGCAATCTGAGCAACTGAACGAGTATCGATGTGTTGTTTGCATGGGGCGTATCAGACTTTACTGAAAATAAGGACTAACCAATAGGCTCATGTGCAGAGCCTTGGAGATAGCAATGGAATACGAAAAACAACAATTGGGTGAAACATCCCTAACTGGTTTCCAAAACCCTCCACTGCCAACAACATCAGCCGAATTTATCACCGTCTTGGCTCATTATCATCGAGGTGAGATCGCACGGATGGCGGGCTGGCGAGACCGAATCGATCGCACCACCAACTGGGCAATTACCGCAGCAGCCGCAATGCTTTCGCTGTCGCTCTCAACTGCGTCTGCACATCATGGGGTACTGTTGTTTGCGATGATACTTGTATTACTGCTTCTTCTCATCGAATCAAGAAGATATCGCTTTTTTGATGTCTACAGAGGACGCGTGCGCCTTATCGAACGCCACTATTTCGCTCCGATGTTCACAGCAGCCAGAGCGATTGAGGAGCATTGGGCAGAAGTTCTAGGACAAGACTTACGTGAGCCTCGCTTTCATATGAGCCTTCGCGAAGCAATGTCGCGGCGACTGCGCAGAAACTATATCTGGATGTTTCTTATTCTATTAATGGCATGGATTCTGAAGATATCTTCTCCCAAGCTGCAAAGTGTCGGCACACATCAGGAAATGGGTATGTCTTTCGGCCAGATCGTGAAAGATGCTGCATTGGGCTCAATTCCTGGATGGGTGGTGATTACAAGTGTTGCTCTATTTTTTGGATGGCTTACCTATATTTGCCTGTATTCTCCCAAATATGTCGGCGAGTTGTCATATGGCGATGTTCATGTTTGATGAATTAAACATTCTTGAGTATCTTTTATCATGATCAAAGTATTAAAGTGGGTAGCGGAAGTCTATCGTAATTGGCGAGATGATAGAGTGGCGAGTCTTGCGGCAGCCCTTGCCTACTACACCCTATTTTCACTTGCGCCAATTTTATTAATTTGTATCACGATAGTAGGCTCTTTATTTGGAGAAGACGCCGCTCGGAGTCAAATATTAACTCAAATAAGTATTGTCGCAGGGGAGCAAGTCTCCACAGAAATTCAAGAAGTTATTAAAAATGCAACGCTCCCAACAAACTCCTTAAATGTGCAAATCATTAGCATTCTCATTTTGTTGTTTAGTGCCACAGGTGTTTTTAGTGAAATTCAAGCCGGGTTAAATATTATTTGGGGGGTTCAGCCGCATCTCAGCAAGAAGCGATTTACGGTCATTAGAAGCAGACTTTTATCCTTTGCTATGGTTTTGACTGCAGCCTTGTTATTATTGATTTCCTTGATCATAACGACCTTGCTTGCTGCCTTAAGTAGCCACATTCATTATTTCATAGGCGTTGATATTTTCTTTGAATTGGTCGTGAGTTACTTTATTTCTTTTATAATCGCCACCCTACTCTTTGCGCTGATGTTTAAACACTTACCTGATGTCAATCTTAAATGGAATAATGTATGGGTAGGTGCCTTAAGTACCTCTTTATTATTCATTTTGGGAAAAATATTCATTGGTTTTTATGTAAATCATGCTCATATCACTTCGATATTTGGTGCGGCAGGTTCTTTAATAATCCTTCTAATATGGGTTTATTATTCAGCACAAATTTTCTTTCTTGGCGCAGAAATATCAAAGATTTATGCCACTAAAAAAAGGGATAGCATTACTCCGCCTAGAAACTCATTGCCCTAGAAAATCAAATGAGTGGGTAACAAGATTTTTATTAATTCTATCAATACTTTATGTGACATGACATATTCCAAGATGCTACTCTCATGTTATGTCCTGGCTTTTGGATAAGCTTGCAAACCATAGTCGATTTGCAACAGGAAGTAAGCAGAACGACTGATTGCTTACCACGAGGCGGCATTTGCTTGATTAAAATAAGCAGACAGACTTACAATTGAACATTCTTTA
>NZ_MKTO01000002.1:0-211890 GCF_001897665.1 Legionella sp. 39-23
TCGTATCAATAGCTGAACTAGGGACTATAACAATGGTAGAGTTTTCTTTTAGCCCCTCATAAAACATATTCATCGCTCTTAAATGCAATGCAACAGGGTTGTTAGTATAGGTTTTAGCCGCTTCGGCAAATTTTTCCGCAACTTGTCGCTCTGAATCCCCAAGAATAACCCGAGCCTGACGCTCTCTTTCCGCCTGTGCCTGCATCGACATGGTATCTTCCAATGCAGGTGGAATCAGAACATCTTTCACTTCAACGGAAATCACCTTAATTCCCCATGGCTCAGTCCGCTCATCGATAATGACTTGCAATTCATTACCTAATTTTACCTCGTCCTTCAAGCATGTCCGAAAGCATTGTTTTGCCAATCACATCGCGCAAGGCAGTTTGGCATGCCCAGCCAATGGCGCTTTCGAAATCGGCTACTTCGAGGGCCGCCTTTTTCGGGTCAATTACTTTCCAAAAGAGGACTGCATCAACATCGACAGGTACTGTATCTTTGGTAAGTGTCTTTTCTGCTTTGAATGCTGTCGTGATAACCCGAGTATCTATCCAGTAAGCAACTACATCAATAATGGGTATAATAAAAATAATCCAGGCCCTCTTAAGGCCTGAAAATGGCCCAACCGCAACACAATGGCTCTATTCCACTGATTTGCAACCTTAATTGAGGCAGAAACAATTACAGCGATAACAACCGCGATGCCCAAAACAAAATAACTTATGTTTCCAACAACACCTGGGGGCAATGCATATGCTAATGCTGCGCCGATCAATAGAATTATGAAAAATATTAATCCAGAAAATAGGCTTTGATTTTGCATTTTAGCTCCCTCTTCTTAATCATCCAGCATCAATACATTGCATTGCACAAAATTAGAATTAATAATATCAAGTATAATACAAATCCCTAATTATATATGAAACATTCATTGAATAGAGAAGATGCAAATACTTTTCGATTTGGCCTAGTTCTTAATGGGATCTCCGATCATTTCCCCATTCAAATCACAGCAAAATGTTCAAACAATCAGAGTTATTCCGTATTCAGTTGGAACTTACTTGCTGATGTTCATTTATACAATGATTTTAAAGACATTAGCGAAAGTCATTTTTTTGAAGAAACGATATCAAAATTATCCACAGATAATATTTATTTCAATGAACGAGCCAATGATCTATTTTATTTCTTTTCTGAACTTAGCCAATATTTATATACAAAATGTGTTAAAAATACGATTGTAATTAACAGACAACTTCTTGATGATTTCGTCTCTCTTGATCAACAAATGTCAAAGCTATCTTGGTCAGCAAACCAAGTAATTGCAAAAAACAGAAGACAACAAATTGAAAAAAGTAGAAAATTAATTATTGAATTGATGAAAGACACAATGCATCCATATGCACATAAGTTTCAATCAGCAATCAAACACTGCATCGAACTTATCCACCAGATTCAAAACCCCAATGGAGTATTACGTTGGGAGTCAAGATTTAAATTAATTAAACACAATAAATCTCTTATTCAACAAATGATTCGAGACGATTTTATTTGTCTACAAGAGTGCACTACCCCTGAAGATATCTACAACTTATTAATTGCACAGGGTAAATCATCGAAGATGCTTGTTTATAGCATTAACAAAAATACAAACGATCATTGTGTATTACTCTATGATGATACTCAATTTAAATTGGTAGGAGATCCTATTTATCATGCTCTGGATGATAAAAAGCCCTGTATTTTTGCTCAATTTAAACATGTGATCACGAATCACAAAGTGATTATAGCTTCTATTCATCATCCCGGAGGTAATCACGATTATGTCAATGAACTATTCAACCAAATAAATCAATTGAGAGTTAGGGATTTCTCTGAGGCTGATTATATGGTAATCGGGGATTATAATCATACAAAAGATTTTTTTAGCCAGCATGGATTAAAATACCCTATATATTATCCCAGTAAATGCACCATGGCAGGAAAGGATTTTGGTAATATTAATCATGCAATAGACGCAGTAATCACTAATTTGGATAAAAAATCAATAAAGGTAACCGTTATTGAAGGATTGCCGGTTTCTCATCCGATACATTGTCCAGTGAACATTATTTTTCAATTAGAGCCTCAATAAATAGATTACTTATATCAATCTTATTTGATGGGTGTACTATCGTATTGCATGTCACAATATCTGTAATACCAGTTTTCATTAGTTCATCATAAGCATTGTTTGCAAACACGGCATGTACAGCGAGACAGATAATATTGTGTATTCCATAAGTTTGGATGTGTTTTATTGTCTCAATCATTGTTCTACCTGTAGAAATAATATCATCTATTAAAACTGGGGTATGATTAGGGTATTGTTCAATCTGTGGCACGGTTGCAGATACATTTGCATCACCAAATCGTGTTTTTTCTACTATTAAATAGGGGGCCTGACTTATTTTAGCAATTTCCGCCACCCATTGGGTGCTTTCCATATCAGGCCCAATTAATAAAGGGTTTTGTACATTGCTCCTTACCCAATGAGCAATATTATCGGTCGCGTGTAACACCTTGGTATCTATAGTAAACACTTCATTTAAAGAATGCCAACGATGCAGATGAGGATCAATTGTAATAAGCCAGTCAAAATAACTGGATAATAACCTCGCAAAATATTTTGATGAAATGCCTTCACCTGAATGAAATTGTATGTCTTGCCGCATGTAGGCAAGATAAGGTGCTATAAGTCCAATTTTATTTGCTCCAAGCTCTCGTGCAGTTTCTACTGCGAGAATTAAAGGTAATGTTTTTGCATTAGGTCTATCAGTACTTAAAATGAAAATAACCGATTTACTTCGTAAATCAGTATCAATTGTTATCATAACTTCTTCATCTGGGAACTGATGAGTCATAATTTTTCCAGCTTCAAAATTTAAGGCATCACAGAGTGTGTTTCTTAATTCATCGGCACCAAATAGGCTAAATGCAACTGTGTTCTTACTCATGATTGTTCCTCAATTTGAAAAATGGTATGACCCTGATGAAGATAAGATAGTGCATAATCAAGCTCCCCTTTTGCTTCGGCGTGAATAATAAAAAGAGGCTCATTCTTTTTAACTATTGAATTGACTTTGGTTAACAGTTCGATACCTGAGGTTTTATAAGTTGGCGCCCCAGCTAATTTTGCAAGACGAGCAATATGGTTGTTATCAATGCTAATAATTTTTCCTGGTTTGGTTGCTTCCACAGTATGCTTATAGTTCGATTGGGGTATAGAAAACATTCCACCTTGGGCCTTACAGATGGCTTCAAATTTTTCTAATGCTTTTCCACTCTCTAAAATTGATGTAGCAATACTTTTACCTGTACCTGATTGAACCTTGGGCGAGAATTCAATAATATGCCCGGCAAGAGTTAAAGCCCGCTCCCTTAAGTCAGAAGGAGCATTTTGATCACCACTTAAAACAGACAATACATCTTGTGCTTCTAATGATGGGCCTATTCCACGACCTACAGGTTGAGTTCCATCAGTAATAATAATGGTTGTTTTAATAGAAAACGCTTGAGCTGTTTTTTCTAGAACGCGTTTAAGGGCATTGGCTTCTTGCAAACTACGAATTTTTGCAGTGGAACCGATTGGGATATCAATAAGAAGATGATTTGAGCCGGCAGCAATTTTTTTAGAAAGAATAGATGCAACAAGCTGGCCTTCTGAATCTAAATTCATTGGGCGTTCAATGCGAATCAGTAAATCATCCGCAGGGCTCAATGAAACAGAACCACCCCAGACAATACACCCATTTTCCTGTTCCACCACCTTACGCATGGTTTTAATATCCAAATTGACTGGTGCAAATACTTCCATAGTATCGGCTGTTCCTGCTGGAGAAGTGATGGCACGAGAAGATGTTTTTGGAATCATCAAACCAAAAGCAGCCACAATCGGTACGACAATTAACGTCGTACGGTTACCAGGTAAGCCGCCAACGCAATGTTTATCAACGATTAAATCAGAGGGCCAGGTTAAGATTTTACCCGTTTTAACCATTGCATGGGTTAGATCAAGTGTCTCTTGTTGGTTAAGTCCTATAGCCGCTGATGCAGAAAGAAACATGGTGATATCAATGTCCGATAAACGACCAGCGCTAAGATCTTCCATAATTTGGTTGATTTCATTTAACCTGAATTCATTCCCATATATTTTTGAGCGTATAAAATTCAATGATTCCAAGGGTCTTGGATGAGAAATAGTAATTACATCGCCGCTTTTCGCTTTCAAGAAACTCCATGCGTAAGTCGAAAGACTTGCTTCATTATGATGTAATAACTCAGACTGAACTGTATTCAGTGTTGCGATCAAGGAATGACCATTTAGAGAGACTCTAACCCGTGCCTGTGCTTGAAATCCTTCTGCATTACAAATATGTGAGTCTTCACGAATGTAAATTACAGGTTCTATATAAGTATTAATTCCCAATAACTTGAGCTTTAATTTTGCTTCATTAACATTCATGATAATGTTTCTTTCTGTAAATAATGCGGAACAACACACGACCAACCCAATTGTTGTTCAATTTTTTCCTTCAGCGAGTTTGCTGCAGCAAGCTCACCATGAGTAATAAATACTTTTTTAGGTGCTTTCTTATAAAAGCTTAACCACTTTAATGTTTCTTCATAATCGGAATGCGCCGATGTATTAGATAATGATTCTACCTGAGCCTGGATTTGAACCATTGCACCATGAATTTTTATTTCTTTTTCTCCCTTTACCATGCGAGCTCCACGTGTGCCTTCGGCCTGGTAACCTGTGAAAAGAATCGTATTCTTGCTATCACCACCATAAGCTTTAATATGAAACAAGACACGTCCTCCAGTGGCCATTCCACTTGCAGAAATAATAATTTTAGGAAAAGGATTATTATCTAATTCTTTTGATTCTTCAGGAGTATTAACATAGGTTGCAATATTATTTAATTGACGGCACTCATCCTCATTTAAGCGCAGGTTCTCAATATGCTTCAGTAAAATATGGGTTGCATTAACTGCCATTGGGCTATCAAGAAAAACGGGAATATCTGGAATGGATTTTTCTTTTTTTAGAAGATAAATATAATGCAACATCGCTTGCGCACGACCAACTGCAAAGGATGGAATCACAACTGTTCCTCCTCGCTGCGCCGTTTTGTTAATAATGTCTTTTAAATAATCTTTGGGATGGCCAGGCTCATGGAGTCGATTTCCATAGGTCGACTCAACAACCAGGTAATCAATATCATGAATCACTGTGGGTGCTTTCATCACAGGATCATGAAGTCTTCCCATATCCCCAGTAAACAAAAGAGAATAATCTTTATGTTGTATACGGATAAATGATGAACCGATGATATGCCCTGCTGGAAGAAACTGAAAACTAAACTCATCAGTAAAATTAACCTGTTGATTAAAAGCAATGGTATCAAAATAATTTAGGGCTTCTTCAGCCTCTTTTTGTGTGTACAGTGGAAATGCAGGAGCATGTTTGGAATATCCGTATTTGTTCGCAATTTCTGCTTCTTCCTCCTGAAGATGTCCACTATCAGGTAGAAGAATGGAGCATAAATCCTTTGTACCTTCTGTGCTATAAATTGTGCCTCTAAATCCATTCTTAATCAAAAGGGGTAAATAACCAGTATGATCAATATGGGCATGTGTTATAAGAACGGTATCGATTGTTGCAGGATCAATGGGCAAGCGATTCCAGTTGCGTAATCTCAAGTCCTTGCGGCCTTGATATAATCCGCAATCCACTAATATTTTTCTATTATCAAAGGATAATAAATATTTGGAACCGGTTACTGTTTCTGTCGCACCAAGGAAGGTAATTTCCATATAATTCCCTTATCATAATTTATATAATTACTTCGGTTCCGAATAATCTATAAAAATTCAATATGGATTTAGTTCGGCAATTCACTCGTAGTGATAACCTAAAAATTAAAATAACCATTTTTTAAATCCGTTTCAAAATCATTAGGCCAGTCACTGCGGTATAACTCATATTGTTTTTTTATAGAATTCTTTTCTATGGTTATCCATACTTGGGCACCGACAATTTGGTTTGGGTCATAACTTGAGCCATTTTCAATGGATATTTTAAATTCCTTAGCAGAATACCCATTTCTATTCAAAACGCTTCTAATGTCTTCTTTTATTGCATCCTCTTCACCATACATTATTTTGTCCTTAAATTGTAATTTAAGATAATTATAGCCATTAATAGCTATATTTAGAGTAATGTATGTTAGTAACAGTGATGGAAAAACCATAAAAAAGCTTTCATTTCTCATTAGGATAAGCGCTTAGAACAGATGCAAAGATGGCTAATACTGGTTAAAGAAAAAGGATTTTTTTTATTATGAACTCATTGAATCTAAATACAGATCTAAAGACTGGACTGGCATCCCAGGAGGCAAAGAAACGACTCACCTCTTTCGGTAAGAATGTTTTGGAAGAAAAGCAGACAAACAATCTTATTAAGTTTCTTTCGTTCTTTTGGGGACCTATCCCCTGGATGATTGAAGCAGCTGTTCTTTTGTCTGGAATCTTACAACGATGGGAAGATTTTACCATTATCTGTCTTATGCTAGGACTGAATGCAGGAGTGGGGTTTTGGCAACAATATAAAGCAGATAATGCCATTACTGCTTTAAAAAATAAACTTGCTTTAACAGCGAGGGTATTGCGCGACCGTGAGTGGAAAAATATTTCGGCAAGCGAATTGGTTCCTGGTGATATTGTTTTAATTAAATTGGGCAACATTATTCCAGCTGATATGAAATTACTTAGTGGTGAATATTTGACGGTCGATCAATCAACCTTAACTGGTGAATCGCTTCCCGTCGAAAAAATAATCGGAGATGAGGTCTATTCTGGCTCCATTGTCAGACTAGGTGAAATGATGGGAATCGTGACTGGAACAGGTATGAACACCTATTTTGGTCGTACCGCCAAATTGGTTGAGACAGCTAAAACAACATCGCATTTCCAGAAAGCAGTGTTAAAAATAGGCAATTTTCTCATTAAACTCACCTTAATCTTGGTCGTTATCATTTTGATTGTTGCACAGCTTAGACACGATCCTTTTCTGCATACCCTTTTATTTGCATTAATTTTGACAATCGCTGCTATTCCAGTAGCATTACCCGCTGTCTTAACAGTAACCATGGCAGTTGGTGCATTAAACCTTGCCAGGATGAAAGCAATTGTTTCAAAGCTTTCTTCAATTGAAGAAATGGCTGGTATGGATATACTGTGCTCAGATAAAACAGGAACACTTACGAAAAATCAACTCACCATGGGCGAACCTGTTCTAATAGAGGCTAAAAGTAAAGAGGAACTGATACTGGCAGCAGCATTGGCATCCGAACAAAATGTTGAGGATGTCATTGATCAGGCAATATTGAACGCACTTCCTCCTATTATCAATTTGAAGAATTTTGAAACACTCAAATTTACTCCCTTTGACTCAAAACAAAAACGGACAGAAGCCACTATCAAACAGGATAATATTTCGTTTCAAGTCGCCAAAGGTGCACCCCAAGTAATCCTTGAATTGGTCCAACAGCCCGAGTTAAAAAAACAAGTGGAGAATGCAGTAGATCAATTGGCAAATGAAGGATATAGGGCATTAGGCATCGCAAGAAGAGATAATGATGACAAATGGCACTACCTTGGATTAATCGCATTATTTGATCCCCCAAGAGATGATACGTTACAAACCATTCAATCTGCTAAGAATATGGGCCTGGAAATTAAAATGCTTACTGGGGACCATGGCTCTATTGCGAAAGAAATTTCACATAAGATTGGCTTGGGAGAAAATATCGTTTCTGCTGCGGAACTGTTCAATGAGGGTGATCCAGCAATCAGTCAACTTGAACGAGTTGATGGCTTTGCTGAAGTATTTCCAGAGCATAAATTTAAAATTGTAACCATTTTACAATCAGATGATCATATCGTTGGAATGACAGGGGATGGCGTAAATGATGCCCCAGCCTTGAAACAAGCGGATATCGGGATCGCTGTTGGCGGTGCAGTTGATGCGGCGCGAGCAGCCGCAGATTTAGTTTTAACCGAGCGTGGACTCTCCGTTATTACGCGTGCAGTTGAAGAAGCCAGAAAAATTTTTGAACGGATGAATAGTTATGCAACATTCAGAATTGCTGAAACAATTCGAGTATTACTATTTATCTCTGCCAGTATCGTTGTTTTTAATTTTTATCCTGTGACGGCCGTGATGATCGTGCTACTTGCTATTTTGAATGATTTTCCTATCATGATGATAGCCTACGATAACGTGCCCGTTGCTCGATATCCTGTTCGGTGGAACATGCACCGTGTCTTAATTATCAGCACAGCATTAGGCATAACGGGTGTTATTAGTACTTTTATATTGTTTTACGTTGCCAAAGATTATTTCTATTTGTCCTTTTCAGTGATTCAAACCTTTATTTTCCTAAAACTATTAGTAGCAGGTCATTTTACAATCTATGTGACTCGAAATACGGGATCCATTTGGCAACGTCCATGGCCTAATTGGCGGCTCTTTTGTACCATTGAGCTGACCCAAATACTTGGAACATTGGCAGCAGTCTACGGATGGTTTGTTACTCCAATAGGCTGGAGTTATGCTTTACTCATTTGGGGTTATGCACTGGTTTGGATGTTCATAGGAAGTACTGTGAAATTGTTACTTTATAAGACCGTTATTACTAGAGATCACTACCAATAATCTTGATGCTGAAAAGGAGGTTCATATTATGACAATGGACAGTTTTTTATCAAAGAAGTTACAACAATTTTCAATTTTAGATTTAGGGCTGGTTAAATGCGTCTATTTGGTTGTTGGATTATTAATCTATTCATTATACCCTAAGCTATCCGCTTTAAATTGGTGGTTTTATCTTGCTTTAACTCTCCTTTGCTCTATGCCTTTATGGATTCATCTTTTTTCACAAAAAGGTAATTTATTTGAGAAAATGCACAATTATCTAAAAACAAATAATCCTTCAAACCAGGTATTGTTAGCTTTGGCAATGTTTTTCTTAGCTCTAATGCTTGGAACTCTATTACCATTTCTTATAAACGCCCATTGGTGGGTATATGTTGTTGTCATTGCTATTTTAGCGATAAAACCATTAACTGTAACTTGGTTTTGGTAACAACTTATCCCACTGTGTGCCTGGACCTAAGATTAACCTCTTGATTTGATAAGCCTTCATCTTAAAAGTTTACTAAACTTAATATATAGGAGGTGAGTTTATTATGAATAACATAAAAGAATGGGTTCTTGGGATAATATCTGAACTTTCTTTCTTTGCCTTTTTATTCTATACCCAGTATTTACTGAAAGTTGATGGCAATTTATGGATAAGTTCAATAATACTTTGGTTATTATTAAACATATCTATTGTACTATGTCCTGTTGTAAGGAAGTGCTATAAGTAAGTGCCAACAACCGTTTGAAGCAAATTATCCTGCAATCTACAAGGAGCCTGAGAGATGGAATTTTGTGCGATTGATCCCATATATCTAAAAAAATAGAGTAGAATGATGATGACAAACACTCTTTCTCAAGAATTGCTTCATAAGATGGATGCCTATTGGCGCGCTGCCAACTATCTATCAGTTGGCCAGATTTATCTCTACGATAATCCACTCCTTCGAGAACCACTCAAGCTATCACATGTAAAACCATTTATTGTTGGGCACTGGGGCACGTTACCTGGCTTGAATTTCATCTATGTACATTTAAATAGAGTCATAAAAAAATACGATTTAAATATGTTCTATATCGCAGGTCCTGGTCATGGCGGTGCTGCTTTAGTAAGTAATACCTACCTTGAAGGAACCTACAGTGAAATCTATCCAGACATCAGCCAGGATGAAGCCGGGATGCAAAAGCTGTTTACACAATTCTCTTTTCCTGGTGGGATTTCAAGCCATGTTGCGCCAACAACACCTGGCTCAATTCACGAAGGTGGAGAATTGGGATATTCGCTGAGTCATGCCTTTGGAGCTGTTTTCGATAACCCCTGTCTTATCGTTGCCTGCGTCATCGGTGATGGTGAAGCAGAAACAGGGCCCTTAGCAACCGCTTGGCAATCCAATAAATTTCTCAACCCTATTACCGATGGCACAGTACTGCCTATTCTGCACCTCAATGGTTATAAGATAAGTAACCCAACTGTATTGGCTCGCATCACTCATGAGGAACTGGAGCAGTTTCTACGTGGATGCGGCTGGATACCTCACTTTGTGGAAGGTGATGAGCCAGAAACAGTACATGAACTAATGGCCACTACCCTTGACAAGATCATCAAAGACATCCAGAAAAAACAAAAGAAAGCGCGGAGCACAAATGACTCCACTCGCCCACGCTGGCCCATGATAGTCCTTAAAACACCTAAAGGTTGGACTGGGCCGAAAATAGTTGATGGTCTGCAAATTGAGGGAACATTTCGTTCACACCAGGTCCCTCTTTTGGTTGATGCTCAGAATCCTAGTCATCTTAAACTGCTTGAAAAATGGATGAAAAGCTACAAACCAGAAGAGCTGTTTGATGAACATGGCCAACTTCTTCCAGATTTAGCCGAACTAGCCCCTAAAGGTAATAGACGGATGGGTGCTAATCCTCACGCTAATGGCGGCATTCTGTTGCGTGACTTGCGCATGCCAGACTTCCATGCCCATGCCGTGCAAGTACCTTCACCAGGTGCCGTGGCTGCACAAGATACCCTTGTTTTGGGTGGTTTTTTGCGTGATGTCACCAAGCTCAATCAGGATCAACGAAACTTTCGTATCTTTGGTCCTGATGAGACCCTTTCAAATCTTTTAGGTACTGTCTTTGAAGCAACCAATCGCCAGTGGGACGCTATAGAAGTAAAAGAGGATCAATTTCTTGCACCATCTGGACGTGTACTAGACTCGATGCTTAGTGAACACCAGTGCGAAGGTTGGCTAGAGGGATATCTTTTGACTGGTCGACATGGGTTATTCAACAGTTATGAGGCATTCATTCGCATAGTCGACTCGATGTTCAGCCAACATGCCAAATGGCTAAAAGTATGTTTGGAACTACCCTGGCGTCTGAAGATTTCATCACTGAATATTCTTCTAGCCTCACACGTCTGGCAGCAAGATCACAATGGCTTCACCCACCAAGATCCTGGCTTTCTAGATCATGTTATCAATAAGAAGGCTGACATAGTGCGCCTGTATCTTCCACCGGATGCCAATTGTCTGCTTTCGGTGGTGGATCACTGTTTGCGTAGCCGAAATTATGTCAACGTTGTGGTAGCTGGTAAACATCCCCTACCGCAATGGTTAACTATAGATGCAGCCATAATTCATTGCACTGAAGGTGTTGGGATATGGCAATGGGCTAGTAATGATCAGGACAGTGAACCCGATATAGTGATGGCCTGCTGTGGCGACACACCTACTCTTGAAGCTCTAGCTGCAGTTTCCATTTTGCGGCAAAATCTTCCCAATTTAAAGATTCGATTAATCAATGTTGTCGATCTGATGAAGCTAGTGCCCAACACCGAACATCCACATGGATTAAGTGACAAAGACTATGATTCGCTATTCACAAAGAATAAGCACATTATCTTTGCATTCCATGGATATCCATGGCTTATACATCGATTAACCTACAGGCGTTTCAACCGCAATATTCATGTCCGAGGTTATACAGAGGAAGGAACAATCACCACACCTTTTGACTTAAGAGTTCAGAACAAGTTAGATCGTTTCAACTTAGTGCAAGACGTAATTGATAGATTACCTCATTTGGGCTCCAAAGGGGACTATCTGAAACAAATGATTCAAGACAAGCTCATTGAGCATAAGCAATACATAGACAGATACGGTCAGGATATGCCAGAAATCCGAAACTGGAAGTGGAACAATGCGGCACAGTAGATCAGCCCTCTACTAGATCACTGATTAAATTATTGCATTTTGTCCTGACGCCAGCCTGGCGTACACAATTTGGGTTAACTTTTAGTGAGGCAATACATATTAAAACAGGTATCCATATTAAGAAACATAAACTCTCGCTCACGCGCGAAATTACTTTTAATTCAATAGATAGAATGATTCCTATCAGAAATGAAATCAAAAAAAATATTTTGTCTGACGTGGAAAACTAACTAATAGACAAAGCTTGGTCCAATTTTTTAGCTATAAAAGAGTTAAGCTTGACTGGAATCATGCATTAATCGAACAAGGTATGCCACTAAAAAAGTCTTGGCGTTATCTATACGCAAGGCAGATGTATCAATACTTACTGCCGATGCTGGGCAACTACCAAACCTGTTTGGTTTTACAGGATGAATTGGGTATAAAATCCTGCAACACATTATGGACATATCTTCATAAGTAAATCAAAGCTGAAAAGTGCATTATTTTCCATCAATAAATGCATCAAAGATCTAAAGATATATTCCCATGCCAGTAAAGCTGACACACGCCATATATTGAATCGCCTAAAAGCATCAGCGGAAAGGACGGTCAATCTTTTGTCACAGCCACCTTAGCTACCAATGAATCATTCAAACGAAATAATGAATGGCATACCATAGTGGAATGGCATCAGCTAGTTCTATTTGGAAAACTGACTAAAGTCACTGAATATTTAAAGAACGGTTCAAAGGTATACCTTGAAGGTAAACTACGTTCCAATCAATGGACTGACCAATGAAGGTAAAACACATCAAACCTTAAGCATCTTTGTCAGTTACTCAACTCACCCAAATTAGCTGATGAATCCAGCGACAACACCGCAGAGCACCATATGGCGCAAATACGAGAGCTGTTGCAACCCGATTCATAAGCACCGTTTTAATCCCCCCCGACAACGGGAGCAAGCTCCCGTTTGGGATTGTTCCCTTCACAAAAGGAGATAATCCCATGCCCCCCCTTCAATTTATGTCGCTTGTTTAGCTTCATACAGTAATGCCATCCTACATGGTGTTTGGATAGATGCGACACAAAGCGAAGATGACATCATGGAAGAAATCTGGGAAATGCTGGATAACAGTACTGAACAGGATGCTGAAGAATACGCCTCATTTATCCAAGAACATGGAGAGCTGGGCTTAGCCATTCGCTGTAACTATTCTATGATGATGCAAAAACCATGTTGGAGGATAATTACCAAAGTTATTATGATTCAGAGGTTGATTTTGCCGAGCAGTTATTTGATGAGTGTTACGCTCATCAATTACCAGATAATATCATCTGTTATTTAGATTATGATGCTTTTGCTCGTGACCTTTTTATCAATGATTATTTTTCAGTGGAGTTTGGTGGAAAACTCATGTTTTTTCTTGGAGCTTACTCTTAATCTTAGTGAATATGAATGGCGTTGATTGCTTAGACTATCCTCTTGAATTATAGTTAAAATTTTATTTGACAAACTATTGATGGAGAGGGTTATGGATGGGAACAATATAAATACAACTAGTAAATGTCCGGTAATGCACGGTGGAGTTACTTCCACAAGCATATCGAATATGGACTGGTGGCCCAATGCCTTGAACCTCGATATATTGCATCAGCATGATACCAAGACTAATCCAATGGGAAAGGACTTCAGTTACCGTGAAGAAGTCAAGAAACTGGATTTTAAAGCGCTTAAGAACGATTTACATACTTTGATGACTGATAGTCAAGAATGGTGGCCTGCTGATTGGGGACACTATGGTGGTTTGATGATTCGTATGTCCTGGCATGCTGCTGGGTCATATCGTGTGGCAGATGGTCGTGGAGGTGCGGGAACCGGTAACCAAAGGTTTGCACCTTTAAATTCTTGGCCTGACAATGTGAACTTAGATAAAGCTCGTAGGTTGTTATGGCCTATCAAGAAAAAATATGGCAACAAGATTAGTTGGGCTGATTTGATCGCTTTAGCTGGTACCATCGCTTATGAATCAATGGGGCTTAAAACTTTTGGTTTTGGTTTCGGCCGCGAGGATATTTGGCATCCAGAAAAAGACACTTACTGGGGTTCAGAAAAGGAATGGTTAGGCGCTAGCCGTTATGATAACCAAAGTCGTGAATCACTGGAAAATCCTCTGGCAGCTGTGCAGATGGGTTTAATCTATGTGAACCCTGAGGGTGTCAATGGTCAGCCTGACCCGCTACGAACTGCTCAAGATGTCCGCATAACCTTTGCGCGCATGGCAATGAATGATGAGGAAACTGTCGCTCTGACTGCAGGTGGCCATACTGTTGGCAAATGTCATGGTAATGGTGATGCAAAACTTTTGGGGCCGGCCCCTGAAGCGGCAAATCTTGAAGATCAAGGCCTTGGATGGATTAACAAAACCACTAGAGGCATTGGCCGTAATACGGTTTCAAGTGGTATTGAGGGTGCTTGGACTACACACCCCACAAAGTGGGATAACGGATATTTCCATATGCTTCTTAATTACGCTTGGGAACAGAAGAAAAGTCCGGCCGGTGCCAACCAATGGGAACCGATTAATATCAAGGAAGAGGATAAGCCTGTTGATGTTGAAGACCCATCCATTCGATACAATCCCATTATGACTGATGCGGACATGGCCATGAAAATGGATCCAATATATTGTAAGATCGCCGAGCGCTTTTACAAAGATCCTGATTATTTTGCTGAAGTGTTTGCTCGAGCCTGGTTCAAACTCACGCATCGTGATATGGGACCAAAATCACGTTACATTGGGCCTGATGTCCCGAAAGAAGATTTGATTTGGCAAGATCCAGTACCTGTAGGTAACAAAGATTATGATGTCACTGCGGTCAAAAAGAAGATAGCTGCTAGTGCTCTCAGTATCAATGAAATGGTTTCAACTGCATGGGACAGTGCGCGAACCTTCCGTGGTTCAGATATGCGAGGCGGTGCAAATGGAGCACGTATACGACTCATGCCGCAAAAAGACTGGGCAGGTAATGAGCCAAAACGACTTGCAAAAGTCTTGAAAGTTCTTGAGGAAATCGCCGCGGAGTCAGGCGTAAGTGTCGCTGATGTGATTGTACTTGCCGGAAATGTGGGTATCGAAAAAGCTGCCAAAGCAGCTGGCTTTGATATTAAGGTTCCCTTCGTTCCTGGACGTGGTGATGCAACTGATGAGATGACTGATGCTGCTTCCTTTGCTGTGCTAGAACCTCTTTATGATGGTTATCGTAACTGGCTTAAGGAAGACTACGCTGTCAGTGCAGAAGAACTCATGCTCGATCGCACGCAACTCATGGGACTCACAGCTCCTGAGATGACCGTCCTCGTTGGAGGCATGCGAATGTTAGGCACAAATTACGGCGGTACGAAACATGGTGTTTTTACCAAACAAGAATGTGCTTTAACCAATGACTTTTTTGTCAATCTTACTGACATGGCAAACACATGGAATCCAATAGACAATAATTTGTATGAAATTCGTGATCGCCAAACTGGCGCTCTTAAGTGGACAGCTACCCGAGTAGATCTTGTGTTCGGTTCGAATTCGATTCTTCGTTCCTACTCGGAAGTGTATGCTCAGGATGATAATAAAGAAAAATTCATACAGGACTTTGTTGACGCTTGGGTGAAGGTGATGAACTCAGATCGATTTGATTTGACATAATGTTCGTAATCTTGAATCGGGAAGTGAAATAGATTAGTACTCATTTTATAGATAAAGAAGAGTACTTATAAAAAAATGAACAAGCAAGTGAGAGTTGAGATTATGAGCGATGCAATGCATATTGTTTGTCCCCACTGCCATACCATCAATCGACTACCTGAAACACGATTGAATGAACATCCCAATTGTGGAAAATGCCAAAAGGCGCTCTTTGATGGAAAACCAGTCCAATTGAACCAGAGTTTTTTTGAACAACATATCAACCGAAATGATATCCCTGTATTGGTCGATTTCTGGGCGCAGTGGTGTGGGCCATGCAAAATGATGGCTCCCCATTTCGAGTCTGCTGCAAGCCTACTTGAGCCTAAAGTTCGATTAGCAAAAGTTAATACGGAAGTCGAACGAACTTTAGCCACCCATTATACCATTCAAAGCATTCCAACCCTGATGCTTTTTCTTCATGGAAAGGAGGTCGCAAGAAGCTCTGGGGTCATGGGAGCACAAGATATCGTTCGCTGGGTAAATCAACATCTCGGCTAAGTTGGACAGTAGTTGTATATAATTGATCCTAGGTTTCTATTTTGACTATCCGGAGAGTACATAATAACTGCTATGTATTGTGATCTTGATACAGCAACATTAAGCGGAAAAAGAATTTAAGCCTCACAGCAAGAAGAGTAAATTTTCTGATACTACTACAATTGATGTATGCTAATCAGGAAGAAAATAATGTTTATATCCATTTATCATGCAATTGAATCGATTAAGGCTTAACTATACAACTATTCTCAATATAATATTTGCAGGAGTTGGAGCCATTTTATTATATCGATTCTGGAAAACTAATGGCATAGAAATGCTCAAAAAAATGAAATAAGTTAGATTTTTTGAGCATTCCTTTTTTTGGGGTCCGACATAATAAGTAAACATATCTCTTAATCTATATTTGTAGTTTATAACAGGAGTGTATATGTCGTTTTTTGAAATTATTGCAACTCTAATCACTCTCTCAGCTCTATTTAGTTACGTTAATTTTAAATTGTTCAAGCTTCCTCCAACAATCGGATTGATGGCCATCGCTCTAGCACTTTCTTTGTGCTTGAATGTATCTGGAACCATCTGGCCTGAAATTATTTCAGGTTCCAGAATTTTTTTGGAGCAGATCAATTTTAATGATACTTTACTCCATGGAATGCTTTCTTTTCTGCTGTTTGCTGGTGCGCTTCATATTAATATTAGTCAACTTGCTGAACAAAAAATCGTTATCACGGTGCTGGCCCTCATTGGCACACTAATCTCCACTGCAATTGTAGGTCTGCTAATATATTGGCTACTCATTTTAATCAATATTCAAATTTCTTTTATTTATTGTTTACTCTTTGGCGCTCTTATTTCACCTACTGATCCGATTGCGGTGATGGGCATTTTAAAAACTCTAGGCACTCCTAAGAATTTAGAAATGAAAATCGCTGGAGAATCGCTCTTTAATGATGGAATAGGTGTTGTACTTTTTCTGGGTATTCTTGAAGTTGTCTCAAGCCCACATGAACTCAGTATCTCACATTTATTAATATTGTTTATTACAGAGGCTATTGGAGGTGCCTTGTTTGGATTGGTAATCGGCTATATCGCCTACCAAATGTTAAAATCCATCGACAATTATCAGGTTGAAATTCTTATCTCGCTTGCCCTTGTGATGGGTGGATATGCGCTAGGAGAGCGGATTCATATCTCAGCCCCCATTGCCATGGTAGTGGCTGGATTGCTTATTGGTAATCACGGACGACAGTTTGCAATGTCCGATAAAACCCGCAAACATCTGGATACCTTCTGGGAATTGCTCGATGAAATATTAAATGCCGTACTCTTCGTTTTAATCGGCCTAGAAGTGCTCGTACTAACTATCAATAATCAATATCTGTTGATTGGGATAATTGCGATTCCAGTGGTACTACTAGCTCGCTGGATCTCAGTGGCTGTGCCATTAACTTTAATGCGTCGTCAACTAAAATTCACTCCGCATAGTATCAAGATTCTCACCTGGGGCGGCTTACGTGGAGGGATTTCGGTGGCATTGGCTCTTTCCCTGCGCAATATAGTTGGAAAAGAAAGTGAATTTATCTTTGAAGCTATCTTAATGATGACCTATATCGTGGTTGTTTTTTCAATCTTGATTCAAGGACTGACTATCGGTCCCTTAGTGAAAAAACTGTATGCACGCAATCATTGAAAGAAAGATTTTCATAGATAATATTGCAGCCATTTTTCTTATTTAAGAAAATAACTTTATATATCTCTTAAAAGATCAACTAATAAATTGATTGAATTAGCAAGCGCTATTTGCTCCTCTACAGTTAAAACCTGAAGGTTATCGTTCAATCTATTATGTAGAAGATAAGGGGCAGCAGAAACAAACTCTTTTCCTTTTTCTGTAATATCAATATAAATAATACGGCGGTCCTGAATATCACGTGTTCGATTAACAAATTGTTTTTCTTCTAGTCGGTCAATTACCCCTACAATAGTGCTCATTGATAAATATATTTTTTTTGAAAGAGCAGATATGGTCATTCTTCCATTTTCATAAATTTCATACAAACAGACTATTTGAGGGACAGTCAAGCCATAGCATTTGTTTAATCTTCTGGAATGATAATCCATCTGCTGCATAATTTTTCGTAAGGCAAGAATGATGCTTTTGGAACGCTGTTCTGACTGTTGAGCAGCGGTTATTTTGTCGTCTAGCGATTTTTTCTCGATATCACTCATGGATGATTCTTTACCTATTAACGGTTGCAATGAACTAATTTACCCAGTACCATGATAAATACTTTGTGTACAAATAATATCAACAGATATAGATTTTTAAGGGCATTAGCTATTGTATCCAAGTATTCAATATAACTATAGAAGTATCCTCAAAAATAATATTGAAATTAATTTTCAATACACCAGTCACTTTAGTAATTCTCAAGTATCATCAACAAAGGGAGGATTATCGAATGGATAATCAAATTAACCAACTCTTAAGATCAACCAGGGATGCATCGCAATTGACCTGCACTCCTACAGAGGAAGAAATTTATTTTAATAGTAATGGAGTATTAACGTTAGGAGTAGAAATTGAGCTCCAGCTCATTGACTCTAAAAACTTTAATTTATGCTCAAGAGCAACTGATGTACTTAATGCTACAGCCCATCTCGAAAAAATTAAACAAGAGTTTTATTTAAGTACTATAGAAGTGAATACAGATAAATGCATCACTGCTCAGGAAGTTGAAGATGATCTTTATAAAACACTCGCTTCTTTACAACTAGCAACAAAGGATTTAGGGGTTTTATTTTCCACAACCGGATCTCACCCTTTCTCTAAATACTCCGATTGGGTAGTCTCTCCTACGACTCGTTATCAAGAGCTAATTGATCGTAATCAATGGCTTACCCGACGTATGAGTGTCTATGGCTTACATGTTCACATTGGCATGTCCAGTGGTGAAGATTGTATTCGATTTAACAACTTTTTCATGTATTTTTTACCTCATTTATTAGCGCTTTCTTCAAGCTCTCCGTTCTGGCAAGGAATAGATACAGGGCTTGCCTCTTGTAGACCAACTACTTATGAAGCGTTACCAACTGCAGGACAACCCTATCATGTCCGAACATGGCAAGATTTTGAGCATTTATATAAGTCATTAAAATTATGCGGTTCGATTAAATCTCTTAAAGATTTATGGTGGGATTTAAGACCAAGTCCTGGATTTGGAACATTAGAAATTCGTGTTTGTGATGGTGCTGCCACTTTATCAGAGACGCTTGCTTTAGTTGCCTTGATTCATACACTTGCCCATTGGTTTGCTGATAATGGAAGTTGGCTTGAATCAGTCGCCTATCCCCCTTATTGGCTTTCTCGAGAAAACAAATGGAGAGCCATTCGTTACGGTTTGGATGCTGAGCTAGTAATGAATACTGAAGGTAAAACCAAATTGATGCGCGAAGACCTCCATGAATGGTTTGAAAAATTAAAGCCCTATATCAAAAAATTGGACTATCAAACTTATTTTTCTACTCTTAAAGTGATTATGGATTCAGGGACAAGTTCTGAACGACAACGCAAAGTATTTACTCACAATCATTGCCTTAAAGATATTGTGAAGCACAACGTCAGTGAGTTCTTACTTCAAACCCCTTTATACAGACGCGAATCTGTCATTACAACCCCTTGATGGGAACTGCTGTTTTAAAAGCAATCGAGGAATATAATAATGAAACAAGTAACTTATACATCAAAAAAATTGGGTAATGTAACGATTAAAAGCGAATTAAATCATTACACAATTTATTCGAATAGGTTGGTGGCCAGATCTCTCAATCAAGATGAAGAGAGCTTTTTAATTGATAAATATACTACTCTTTTAGAGAGCTCTGAAAATATAAAGATGTTTGGTGAAGGAAAGACCTGGGAACCCTCTGCCGTAAAAGAGTTCATACAGGATGAAACGAAACGTTGGAATTCTGGTAACAAATTCTCGGTGCTTTCAATTTACCATTCAACTACTCAAGAATTTGTTGGTTATCTCCACATAAAACATTCTTTAGATGATTTCTCTCATGTAGGAGTCGGCCATCAAAATGTCGGTGAAATTGCTTATATTATTGATCAAGCTTTTTGGGGAAAAGGTTATGGAACTGAAATTGCAATCTTAGGGAAAAAATTTATAAAGCACATTATTTCTGAAAGTGAAAGTGGAACCTTAGAAAAGAACATTAAAGAAATCGTTGCCACGGTTCACCCCTCAAATGAAGGTTCAAAAAGGATCTTACAGAAAACATTGAAACATCAAGAGCAAGAAGAGTTTACTAAGTTCGGCGACAAACCACGCCTATTATTTTTTAAACCTTTGAAAACAACTGATGCATTAGTGAATGTACCTATGGATTTAACTTCTAAATTATAAAAGGAAGATAGACTATGTGTGGTATCGCCGGTGAATTTCAATTCAATAAAAAAAATGTTCCTCTTCTTAATCTACAAAAGGTTTTACTCAGGCAGTTTAACCGAGGACCTGATGATGGTCATATATACCTCACGAAAAGTTTGGCGCTTGGACACAGAAGACTGAAAATTTTTGATTTATCAAATCTGGGGATGCAACCTATGGTTGATTCAGATTTAGGTTTGGCATTAGTTTTTAATGGAGCAATTTATAATTTTACTGAGTTACGCGAAATCCTAAAATCTAAAGGATACTCTTTTAATTCCAATAGTGATACGGAGGTACTTCTTAAGGCATACCATGCTTGGGGAAAAGATTGTGTACATCGTATCGATGGTATGTTTGCTTTTGCTATCTGGGAACAAAATACAGGTAAATTGATACTTGCCCGCGATCGATTAGGCATTAAACCACTTTATTATTCTGCTGATGCAAATTATGGATTCAAATTTGCATCCACGTTACCTGCTTTAATTGAATTTGGTGATGTCGATACATCAATTGATAGAATCGCACTTCATTATTACCTAACCTTTCATGCGGTTCCTGAACCGCGTACGATTTTATCTGGTGTAAAAAAACTCTCTCCAGGTTGCCTAATGACCGTTCACCCTGATGGTAAAATTGAAGAGGAGAGCTACTGGAATTTAAAATTCGAGAATACAAAAGCAGAGCATTATCGTGATGAAAATTATTGGATAAAAGAAACTTACGAAGTATTAAAATCTGCAACTCATCGCCAATTAGCTGCAGACGTTCCTGTGGGCATCTTACTTTCTGGAGGATTAGATTCTTCATTACTTGTGGCCATGGCTTCCAAACTTGGACAACAAGAAATTCAAACATTCTCTATTGGGTTTGATAGTACACATGGAGAGCAAGGTGATGAATTCTTATATTCGAATCTTATTGCTTCAAAATTTAATACACAGCATCAGCAAATGTTTATTTCAAATAAGCAGTTAGCCTATTCATTAGGAAATTGTATTTCTGCAATGTCAGAACCTATGTTGAGTCATGACAATATCGGTTTTTATCTTCTTTCTCACGAGGTATCCAAACATGTTAAAGTAGTTCTTTCAGGTCAAGGCGCAGATGAGATTTTTGCAGGTTATCATTGGTTTCAAAATATACATGTAAATCCAGCTTTACCATCACAATCAGCACAAATCATTTTTAACAAAGTCGCTGATCGTTCTTTTAAAGAATACCAGCAACTTGTAATGCCAGACCTCCAAACACCATTTCATGCTTCGGATTTTTTAATGAAGCTTTGTGAAAAAAATAACTCTAGAAACCCAGTCGATAATCTACTTAAATATGAAAGCACCTTCGCATTAGCAAATGGTCCCTTATGCCGAGTTGATAATATGACCATGGCAGCAAGTTTAGAAGCAAGAGTCCCTTTTTTGGATGAAAAGATGCTCAAACTTGCAACTTCTATGCCCCTTAAATATAAATTGCCCCAAGGAGGTAAATATATTTTAAAACAGCTTGGAAGGAAAATGCTTCCTAAACAAATTGTAGATCGCCCCAAAGGATATTTTCCTGTTCCAGCGTTGAAGTATTTAGAGGGAAGTACTTTGGAGTTAATGCGTGAAGTACTTTCTCCTGAAAACATAAAGCAAAGAGGTATTTTTAATTTACAAGCAGTTCAAAGCTTATTTACAAAATCAGAAAAGAATTTTACGCGTTCAGGTATTTCTAAGCTGTGGCAAGTTGGTTTGCTTGAGTATTGGTTGCAACAGCATAAGTTATAAATAAGTACAATTTTTATCATAAAGTTTTTAAAGGTAGAATATGAAAATTAGAGAAATAAGTAACAAATTTTTGGGGGTTAATTTCTTATTATGGTCGATCTATTCTAATAGCATATCTGGTACCTCAAATTGTTTATTTGATCTCCCTCCTGGTGAGCAATTTCTTATGCAGGGAAATTTTAAATTTACAAGAAAATTTGTATGTAATTTGGAATCCAAAGAACAGAATGCTGAGAATTTATTAAGTTTTATTGCAATAAAAAATAAAAGCATTATTAATAACTTAACTATGCCAGAAGGCACTGTAATGGTTTTATTTACCGCCGATAATTTTAAGGATGGTTTTTCATTTGAATTAGAGCCTGAATCTAGCCTAGGAATAACTAATAGCTCTGAAGAGTTTGTCAGCCTAAATTGTTGCGATAAAGTTTCTCTTAAGCAGACAAATATAACATATCAAGAACAATTTTGAGGACTGGATGTCTTAGAATCTATGAGTTAGCAATACGCTTAATGTTCTTTTGAACATTCCAAAATAATGCTCATAAATTTTTTAAATTTCTATTGTCATTTATGAAGCTGCTCCTTTTTTAACGTTCTACGCAACAATTGGGTATAGATAGGGGCGTTTCTTGCTAATTGCACTACTGTAGTAGATGTCAAACAGGTAACCATTAACGGCAATATCAATAAATAATTTTGCGTCATTTCAACAACCAAAATGATCCCCGTAATCGGCGCTCTTACGGAAGCAGAAAACAGAGCCCCCATGCCAGCAACTGCAAACATACCCGGATGAATATTTATATCACTTGAAATTGCCTGAAGAATATGTGATGCAGCTAATCCTAAAATGGTTCCTAAAGCTAACATTGGCGCAAAAATCCCACCAGGAACACCTGTACCGTAACACAATAAGGTCATAATAAATCGGATTATAAGTAACACCACCAAGACTAAGAAATCAGGATAAGCTATTAAAGCTTGTTCGATTATGTGATACCCGCCTCCAACAACACCAGGCTGTTTATAAGCCAAATACCCTACTGTGAGACCAATAATTAATACGTAAATATCTTTTACCCAAGGCTTTAGCTTATCCAGGATGTTCAGCAATTTCATCAAAAACATATTAAAGCCAAGACCAACAATACCTACAACTATACCAAAAGCAAAGAACAACCAAAGAGATTGAAGATTGGGCGGGGTAAATACAGCCATTTTAATATCAGGTTGCGGTCCAATTATGATATGCAACATGATCGTTGCGAACACACAACAAATGGCAACCGTTTTAAAATTTGTAAAGGAGAAATTAAACTCACTGCGCATTTCTTCAAGTACAAAAAGGACTCCAGCAAGAGGTGCATTAAAAGCCGTTGCAAGCCCGGCTGCTGCTCCGGCTGCTATAAGTGAGTCACGTCTTTTTCTAGTTAAAGAGAAACACTCACCTAACATCTCACCAAGGTTACCACCAATTTGAATCGTAGGCCCTTCGCGCCCGAGCACCATTTTAGAACCGATTGACAAAACACCACCGATAAATTTTACAGGCAGCAATCTGCGCCAAAAAATATGACGCTCATGAAGTAAAGTACCCTCAATTTCCTGAACACCACTTCCTGAGGCCTCAGTTGCTACCCATTTGACCAACATCCATGCGATAAAAACCATGACCATCGTCGTGAGCGCAGAAACGATATCTATATCTAAACCTTTTGACTCTGCAAAATTAAACCAGCTGATTAAAGCATTATTTAACCAATGGATTGACAGTTGCAATAATGAACCCACAGTTCCTGTTAATATGCCTAATAAAATTGAAAGCACATAAAGTATTAAGGTTTTCTCTCGCATAGGTCATCATCCTGAAGTTTAATAATAAAGTTACTTGGCCTAAACATAGCGACTCTACACCGATTATTAATGCTAATCCTTCACAGATGTGGACTGTTCAAGGAATTTTGAAAAAACTAAATAAACTCCATTCGTCCAACCAAATCCAATTTCATTAGTAGCATAACTGTATTTAATTTTGTTATCTGTACGAGTGCTTAATGTATTTACATCATATTTTTCAAAAATCGCGTGATTCTTTTGAAACCCGCTGTTTACGGTATTAATGAATTTGCTAGCTATTTCTATTGCAAACTTTTTGTAGCCATATTTTTCAAGACCAAGCACAGCAAAATATTGCATTGGAGCCCATCCAAATGGAGCATCCCATTGTAATCCAGAGTTATTAAGGCTTGTTACAATTCCCCCTTTCTTTAATAAATCGGGTAAATGTCTAACTACCGCTGCAGCCTGTTCTTTTGAGGCGATTCCTGCCCACAAAGGATAAAAGGTAGTTACAAATGGATAAAATTTTCGTTGTTTCTTTTTAAAGTCATAATCCAAATAATAACCTGTAGACTCATCCCATAAATAGCGATTTATATTATTAACTCGAATATTAGCTCGCTCTTTCCATAGCATAGCTTCTTTAGAATCTCCTAATATGTCATAGATTTTCTGTGTATCGCGCTCCATTTTATACAACAAAACATTCAAATCTACAGGAGCATAATCTAATATTCCAATGCCAAAAGGCCCATATTTTGCGGTAATATCAAAACCAGATTCGCGTATTGTGCGATCGGCAATATAAAAAAAACGAGTTAATTTATTATGTTGGTTGTCATAAAACAGTTTTTTATCATAATCAGTTATAGAATGGGTTTTAAAATAATTTAATACTTTTTCATAATACAATGGTGACTCTTCAGGTGTGGGCCCTTCTCCATCTGAGTAATATCGAGATAAGCCAATGTTTGGTATTGCATGAGGCGGAGATGTCCAAAAATGATATAATTTTTTAATTGCAGGTAAAGTAGATTTTAACCAAAGTTTATTAGAATCTTTTTGATAATAAGCCAATATCATTTCAGTTAGTACTGGTGGCTGTGTTCTTCCTAAATAATAGGTGCGGTTAGCATTTAAAATAGTCCCATAATTTAATACTTCATAAATTAAATTATCCACCATACCCTTTGCAAGGGTAAATCGATTATTATTGAGAAGGCCCAATTCAATAAAAAAGCTGTCCCAAGCATACATTTCATTAAACCGACCTCCAGGGACTATATATGGATATGGTAAAAAAAGTAGGCCATGTTTTTTTATTTGAGTGTAATCTCTAGGTAAATATTTAAACTTGATTTGAGAGCATTTTATATTTTTTTGCCTAACCGCCTTTATATTTTCATCTTTGGGTAAATATACTATCAATTCATCAGTTAATAATTTTGGATCCTCACTGGATTGAACCCAATTGTCGCGTGTTAATAAACTCCAGCTTTTATCGATATATCGAGTAACTTGTAAATTAACATTATCAATTTCACTAGCAAGTGCCTTTTGCAAAATAAGAATCAATATTAATATTGACCTATACAAGTATTGACCTTTTGAAATTATGCGCAATTTTAATATCCTTATTTATTACCTTTCAAACTTGCGAATCTTATTACTTTATATTTAGTCTATTAGTTGTAGTTGTAATAGACTGATTATTTTTGTTAACACTGTTTCTCTTCCGTCCAAATATATAAGCTCTTTATCTTTTATAATCATATCTTGTTGCCTTATTTTGTATATGCTCTAAAACAATAATTAGGCAACTCAGTGTGAAGGTTCATTACAACCTTCAGAAGTAGTTCTTGTTTAATTTATACTGTTCGCTTTACCTACGTTTTTTATTTTTCTCGTAAATGGCAATAATAATCAAAAAATAAGCAACCAATCTAATTAAATAAATGAGTGGATTTTCATTTTGTATATTAGTTGTTCCAATGATGACTCTACTTAAAGCTTCCAGTAAAAAGGACATTGCAAAATAGAGAAAAAAACGATCATGGGTACTTTTCCAGAAACGAAGAAAAAATAGGCTAACAATTATAGAAGCCATTACAAATGCTCCAACAAGCATTGCATTTATCATCATGACTTCTCCTCCCATATTAGCCCAAATAGTAAGAGTAGCAGCGAGACTACACCTGTTAGCAATCTTATGGTTGATAAATCTGTCTCAATAAAAACAAAGGCATCCAATACAAGGAGAAGATTGTTAATCGTTAAGCCTAAAAAGCACAGCCCCCCCCAAAGCAGGATAGTAGATTTTTGTTTGGCATAGTTGCTTAAAAGCAACCAAGCACAAATCCCAGCGGTGATGGTACATAGAATGTAGATGATGGCTGCCATAGTCAGGTATCCTTTTTCCAAGTGAATGCATTAGCAAATCGCTGTGCTTTTTGATCAATATTAGAATGAATTAAATTAGTTACTTCTATCAAATGTAGTGAATAGGTCGCCGCCAACTGATCAAGCATGTTTTTTAAGAAATCATCTTTGGGATAAAATTGGTATAAAGGTGGCCATTGTGTGGAAACAATTATTATACCTGCATTCACTAATTGTTTTAGGATCTCTTCAGCAGAGGAATCACTGATAAAAATACGTTGAGCCACATCATGTAAACTCCACTCACGGTGAGGTTCATGACGCATTAATAGTATCACTTCAAGATATGGAATGGAGGGGACACTATTCAATATGAACCGCCTCATATCATCTGATATATCTGTATTATCCATACTGATCCCATATTGATTATTTGGTTAAAATACAAACAGGAATATATCATTATCCTACGGCAATTACGTTCAAACCCAAAATGAAGAAGACCCGATAATTTGATTGTAATATAATCAAATAACAAATCTTTCAGTTTTAATGTATTCCATAGGAAGTATCCCTTTTTGAATTTTAGACCATGTTAGATCAATCTACTTAATTTCTTGATTAGCCCCCCAGGAAATGGGGAGGAATCACTATTCATGCCTCTCATTTTTCAGCGTGCTTCATCCAGAGTTCTGGAGGATTCATTTCTTTAAAATAATTTTATATTCAATTAAGCCTTAGAATTTTCGGGTATAGGATTGAAATAATGATTAGCATTGGCCTGGTGCCAATCTCTTGCAAAATCATCTGGGATTGAATCACTTAATAGTGCTCCTGGCTGTAAGTAATCATAGAGTTGAGTATAGTTTTTTGCCCTCTGATTTCCTAATCGATGCCAAATCATGCTGGGATGAAGTTTATCAGGGTGGTCAACCCCTAAAGTTCCAACTATTTGGAGAAAACTTTTAATGGTTTCATGATGATAGTTTTTAACATGAACGGCTTTAGTGTCAATATCAATTGCTTTGGCACGTTTTGGATCTTGGGTTGTCACCCCAGTAGGGCAATGTCCAGTATCACAACGTAGCGCTTGAATACAACCTACAGCAAACATCATCGGACGAGCTACATTACAAAAATCAGCACCCAGTGCTATTTTTTTTACCATATCAAATCCATCCACTATTTTCCCACTTACCAGAATTTTAATATGTTGACGGAGATTACATCCCACCAAACTTGAATGAACAAATGGTATTGCCTCATCTAATGCAAGTCCTACATAGTCTGAAAACTCATTAGGGGCAGCTCCTGTACCACCTTCAGCTCCATCAATAGTAATAAAATCTGGAAGAATGCCTGTTTCCAGCATGGCTTTACAGATGCCTAAAAAATCACTCCGTCGACCTATGCATAATTTAAAACCTACCGGCTTGCCTTCGCATAATGTTCTTAACCGAACAATAAATTCCAACAGCCCACGAGGTGTACTAAACTCAGGATGAATTGCCGGGGACTGGCAGTCTTTTCCTTCAGGAATATCTCGATACTTGGCAATTTCTTTAGTTACCTTTTTTCCAGGGAGAAGACCTCCATCTCCTGGTTTTGCACCTTGGGATAACTTTATAGCAATCATTTTAATGGACTTTTGATTGGCTTTTTTACGAAATTCCTCATCATCAAAACGCCCTTCTTTCGTACGACAACCAAAATAGCCTGAGGCAATTTCCCATACTATGTCTGCTTCATAGCGGAGATGATAATCTGTGAGTCCTCCCTCTCCAGTATCTTGTAAAAACCCGCCTAATTTCGCTCCTTTATTCATGGCAAGGACAGCCTGAGAGCTTAATGCACCAAAACTCATCGCCGATATATTTAAGCGAGAACTGCTATAAGGTTGTTTGCACTGAGGCCCACCAATCATAATTCGACTGGCCTCGGGTGGTACCTTTTTCTCGGCCATCGAATGTAGTATGAAATCAAAGCCCTCTTTTTTGATATCTTGTTCAGTACCAAAAGGGTGAGTTCCGGGCATTCCATGTGCTCTCATTTTGATCAACTCTCGCTGTTGACGATTATAAGGACGTCCACTCTTATCATCTTCAAGAAAATATTGGCGGATTTCAGGACTAATAAATTCCATCACATACCGAATATGGCCAATTAATGGATAATTATAAAGAACATTATTTTTAGAAAATGAATCTGCAACTCCTATTATAATGAGGGGAATAACAAGTATAAGAAAATAAAGGCTGGAAGCCCAAAAAATAGAGGAAACAAATACTATAAGAAGCAGAGCTATTGAAATAAAATAAAAGTGTTTTTGCCACATATGGTAAATTTCCTTATTTAAATTGATTTAATGGGCTGAATTTGAACTGAATAATCGGAGTCTACTAAAATCATATGATTCGCGGGTACAGTTTGCCATTGATGCGAAAAATGAGTTAACCGCTCAGAAGCAATAAGTACACTCGGCCTCTGTTTTGATTTAAACTTCTCCAAATACTCTTGTTCAGACCAAAAATACTTTCCTTCCAAATAATGTAGTGATTCTGGCTCTGTGACTTTTTCAGTACAATAACGACTTGCCACGATTCGCTTTCCATCAGTAAGGCAAATATTATAATAAGACGGTCCTTGAGTGCCAAATTGATTAATTAAGTTCTGAATGGTCTTAAAAGTATCTAATAATATCTGAGCAACGTCAGACAATTTATTAAGGTCTTTCGCTTTTGACAACTCTAAAAATAAAGCAAAAATATGCTCTGAATCTGTTTCACCTCTAATCCAGTTATAAATTTCATCACCCAATAAATTTCTTAGGTGCCTTTTAATGGATGAAAAATCATGTATTTGTCCATTGTGCATAAACATCCAATTTTTATGGATGAAAGGATGACAATTAAGATGACTAACACCACCTGTGCTTGCCGCTCGTACATGAGCAAAAAAGAGATGCGACTCAATTTTGTTAGTCAAATGTAATAAATTTTCATCATTCCATGCTGGGAAAATGGATAAAAACACAGCAGGATTTGGACTAATTTTGGGAACATACCATCCTACACCAAACCCATCACCATTGGTTAATGTAGTGGACTCTTTAGCAAGTCTACTTTGTCTTAGCAAAGAGTCTTCTGGCTTTATAAGGACATTAGCTAATAATAACTCACACCCTGTATACGCTATAAAACGGCACATAAAATTCCCTTTAAATTTTAGACCATTTGTTACTATAGTATAGGTATTATTTTCTGTTTTCTAAAAAGATAGCTCAGACATTAGATTTTTACTGATAATAGCATTGGATGATTCAATAGCAGATTCAGTTTGAATTTTTAAATCTCCATAAAATTACCTTCTGAAAAATGAATGCTATAGTTAACTTATCTCATAGTTATTACTTTTGAGTTTATTTATTTCTTGAAAAGAGGCGACAGATTAAATCCTTGAGGAAAGTAAAAGTCGAGCAACTGAGAATGATGTAGAGAGGATACAAAAAAATACTCAAATGATACCACCTCTACCGAGATGCTCAATTATAAGGAATTGTTATGAAATTAACTTTCTTACATGAGCCAGCGATTCTTTTTTTAATGATGCTCTTTATTGTTTTTTGTATGCCGCTGCTTTCACGCCTAATCTATATTCCCAGCATTATAGGATTAATCATAGGGGGAATCATTTTTGGGCCACATGTATTAAATCTCCTTCCCCTAACTCCCACTATTGAATTATTTGCATCCATTGGTGTTATTTACTTGATGTTTACCGTTGGACTAGAAATTAATCTGGATCAATTAATATCAAATCGAGTACGTACTTTTATCTTTTATTTATTAACCTATCTCTTGCCATTAACGTCTGCTCTTCTCATTGGCTGGATTTTTGAATTAGGTATCAATGGCTCTATTTTACTCGGAGCTATTTATGCATCCTATACTTTGGTTGCTTATCCCATTATCACTGAACTAGGAGTTTTAAAAAATGAGGCAGTTGCGATTTCTGTAAGTGCTGTAGTGTTAACAGACATTACAGCACTCATAACGTTAATTGTTTCATTACATATACACTCAGGCAATACATCCTTTGTAAGTTTATCTTTATTAGCGCTGGGTCTCATTCTTTATGCTGCTTTTATTTTGTTAACATTTCCCTATATAGCCAAATTATTCTTTCGCTATTCCAATAGTAAACAATCTGATTTTGCATTTATGTTAGCAAGCTTGGCAATTGCTGTTATTCTTGGTAAAGCGATTGGTATCAATATGATTATAGGTGCATTTCTGGCAGGCCTGGCAATTAACCGGGTTGTTTCGAAAGAAAGTGGAGCCGTAAAACAAGCTCTTTTTCTGGGTGAAAGTATTTTTGTTCCTCTCTTCTTAGTTTCCATTGGCGTAAGACTTAATCCAATGGCTATTTTTTTAAGCTGGAAATCATTAGTTTTGGGGTTATCTCTAACCATAGCGGTCTATGTTACAAAATTTGTTGCTGCCTGGATAACCTCTTATCTATTTAGGTATTCGCGCCCGCAAATGATGGTGATTTGGGGATTATCTCAAGCTCAAGCTGCAGCAACACTAGTGATTATTTTAATTGGTATTAATGCACACATATTTCCTGAATACTTCCTTAATGGAATTATTATTATGGTTCTTTTTACTTTATTTACTTCGCCACTGCTTGTTAAATTTTATGGTTCGAAAATAAAGCCAACGGCCAAAATTGACATTCCACTTTTCAAAAGAATTATCACCCCAGTAGAGCGCAATGATTTTCCAGATAACGTAATTAGCTTTTCTGCAAGACTTGCACGTTACGGAAATGGAAAATTATTCATTTTGAATATTGCTGAAAATGAACGTGAAATACAGGAGAAACGCGAGAGATTACGAGCAGGTCCAATGAAAGATCCAGATACAGATATTGAGTTAATTAATCAAATAGAAAAGAATATCTCTAAAATTATTTTGAATGAAGTGATAGAAAGTGAAACATCTTTTATTATTATGAATTGGTCTCTAGAGGAGCACAAACGAGGACGTATCTTCAGTTCAAATATAGATCATGTCATGTGGACTTCCACTGTGCCGGTTGCCGCAGCTTTATTAAAAATGCCTATCAAAGGAATCAATCGAGTTATCACTGTTATTGGTGCTCATGCAATTGGCGTTAAATTTAATGAGCAATATTTGGATGTTGTCGTAGATATCAGCAAAGCCTTAGGATTACCATTAACTATCATGACTACAAACTATTATCATAATAAACTCAATTCAAAGTTTGAAAAAATAAAAGACTTGGACTTCCAGTTTATTAAAATTAATGGTGATATTATTGAAGCTGTTTCGGAGATGGCTAAAGAGAATGATTTAATTATTATTCCATCCATGAATCTCCAAAAACGATTTGATACCAATAAAAATCATATCCCATATGCGTTGCTGCAACAAACTGAGAGTTCATTAATAATTATACACGTACCTAAATGATTCGGCTCTAAGTGTACATTGCCCGACTCTCCACCACTTGGATAATAAACTTCATTCCCTTTTAATGAAAAGAGCTTTAACACAACGTGCATATCGTAAAGTAATCCCAACATTCTTGGATATGCTTGCTGAATTAAAACAAAGCCTGAGTTTTCGGCAAGCGTGCGTAACTAAAGACAGTGCTGTTGTTTAGCCTATAGCCTCAATGATTTTAGGAGGCGACTTAATGATAAATGGCACCAATAAACTAGATACTGTCAAACAAGCCTTTAGACACTGGCGAGCCACACGAACAAAGCGGGGGCAAATTCCTGATGAGTTATGGGAGCAGGTCAAGGGGCTATTGGGTGATTATACTCCTTCGAAAATCGGCAGTCATTTAGGGATTAGTCCAATCCAAATCAGGAAAAAATTATTTCCTGTCCAGAATACAACAGGCCTGCAGTTTGTTGAGGTAAAAGGAAAACCTACGAGGATTTATTCAGAGTTTCTATCGAATAACGATGCGCTTTGTAGTGTTGAACGCGATGTTTCTGAAGAATGTTATCTCAGGATATATTTAGGTCTTACAGCCATCCAGTAAACATTGGCATTATTAATAAGGAAAATCAATAGAAATGAGACCTATATAGCCATCTCCATCCTTTGCTGCGAAATTCGTTCGTGTTTTCAAACCGATTTCGTAGTGCACATTAGCCTCTGGTAAGCCAAAGTATTCGGGTAGATCCTTTGTAATTGTTCGACACAATGATTTGGCCAACTCACCCGTTATTTTTTCGATTTTAGTCATAGAATTCCCTAGAGCACACCTTCCACTTGATTGTAGTTCAGCCAAATTTTCAAAGTGAAATACAGAGACTGCGAATTCTTACCCTCTTCTTGAATCAATTCAGTAGTATTTCTCCCGCCAACAAAGGTGGATACGAAATAAGTGATCGTTGATTCGGGCTAATATGGATCCAACAGCCAAAGAATGAAAATCATATTTAGCACAAACATTATGTTTTTTTAACTTTAACTATCCAGAAAAATCATCTTTATTATAAATGTAGGGATTACGGTGGCATGGCAGCAGATATTATCGCCTTTTTATTAGAGTCTTCCTGCATTATGTTACCCGTAGAAAATAAGGCTGCTGCTGCATGGCTAACTCGTATTTCTTTAGGAGCCATGGCTTGTAATTGAAATTTTAAATTGTCCATTTCCAGTTTCATTCGTCTTTGAACACGTGCTACTTGAATTAAGGTATCAACGTTTCCTTTGATTTCTTTTATTTCAGGTGTAAGTCCGGAGTTTCCACATAACTCATCAAACAGATATGGTACCTGCTCGAGCTGGGCGTTTACAGCAGCACGAAAGGTGTGTTCCACATTGCTCATTCTTTCTTCTAAAGTATTGATAGTTTTTTGAGTGCACATAAAATATTCATATATTATCTTATTGATTTCTATAAAATCGGGATGGCTATGAGGAACATGCTGTAACACCAAAATATAATTTGGGGTATCATTCTCATAATATAAATTAGCAAGATATAATAATGCCCTATCATCACCTTTGGCATCTGCATCAAGGGCTGTTCTAAGAGCATTGTCATGTTCGTTATTTTCATATAATTTTTTAATTGTATCTAAACTAACAAATCTGCTTAAATCGAAAAGAGGTTCTAATTCCATTATTTCTAAAAATGCACTAAGGGGAAGAGGGTCTATCGTTTGGGCTACGTCTAAGTAACTATATATTGATGATAAGTTTTCTTGGAGAATGACTGATTCATAGCCTAACCTTCGTGACATTTGCTCGCCTTTTCTCGGAAAAAGCTGCCTCATGGCTTCGTCTTCTTTCCCATCAGCAAAGTCTAAAGTTATACCAAAGGATGTTTTTTTTCATCCTTTATCATTATATCAAATCCAACCCATTTGATAATGGGCTGCTCATCTTGATTCTCAAGTATCACTGTACTCCAACCATCAAAGTGGAAAGTTTTAGATATTTTATATTTTTTCATTGTATGGGCTAAGTGCGTGTTTTTACATATTATACCATTAGATTCAATTTTGATCACCCGTTTCATTATTTTGAGCATGTTAAAATATTGATGCGAGGTTAATTTGTTAGTCTAGATAATCGTAGATTTGCGGCAAAAAAGCATTGAGTCATTATTTTTGCCCCAACCTATTGATTTTATTACGCCTGCTAGCTACCCTTGCTGCCCTTAAGAGGAGCAGGGTTGCTAAATGACACCAGCAAAAGAACTACCGATTGTCATTGAAAAATCACAAGAAGACGTTGATCAGATCATTGCATTGGTGCACTCATCAAACTTACCAGAGGGAACAAAACCTTTTGTCATTGGGTGTATTCACCTGGCCTCTTGGATCCCGCGCGCATTGGTCGAGCATAAAATAACTGTATCCAATTTAAAGCGACTTATCTTTGGCAAAGGAAATAAGTCTACGAAACAACAAGACAAATCCCCAAAGGAAGAAGAGAGTAATGCCGATGCAGAAGAATCCGAAACCAGCCCTTCAAATGATGAGAGCTATGAGCCCAAAGAACCTACAGGACATGGACGCCTTCCGCATACCGCCTACATCAATGCACAGGAACACACCATTGCCTTAGAGTCCCTAAGTACCGGACAACTATGCCCACATCACTGTGGTGGCAGGCTTTATTCCATCAATCCCGGCATCCTTATTAATATAAAAGGACAGAATTTAGCTTCCGTTAATAAATATTGGATTGAGAAGCTGCGATGTGCTTTATGCAATGAGATCTTTTCAGCCAATATTCCAGCTCATATCCACCAGGAAAAATATCATCCAAGTTTTAAAGCCATGTTAGCCTTACAAAAATACTACATGGCCATGCCTTTTCATCGACAAGAATACTTTCAATCGCTCATTGGCTTTCCCATTCCTTCCTCTACCCAATGGCAACTCATGGAAGAATTAGCTGGTTGTGCGCTATTAGTATTCCCAGTATTAGAGATACTCGCCGCTAATGGCTCTTTAATTCACAATGATGATACTGTTCTTCGAATTGTAGATACGATTCGTCACAACAGACTAAACCCTGATAAAAAACGAACTGGCATGTACACCACAGGAATATTGGCACAAAACGGCGCCCATAGAATAGCACTCTTTTATAACAGCCAACGTCACTCTGGCGAAAACATGGAGCGCCTTCTTTATAAGCGCCATAAGAATAATGGCAAGGTCATCCAAATGTGTGATGCACTAAGTCATAACATCCCTGAGGCCCATGACACCATTGTGTGCAACTGCTTGTCTCATGGCTTTCGTAAGTTTGATGAGTTGCAGGCATTCTACCCAGAACATTGCCTGCCCATCATGAAGTGGCTTTCAATTCCATTTAAGAAGGACGAGGAATCAAAACAACTTGGGCATGATAAACAACAGCGTCTAATCTATCATCAAAAGCACAGCAGACCTGCGATGTTTGAAGCCCGAGCATACATGGAGAAACTGCTGTCATCCAAACAAGTCGAGCCTAATGATTCCCTGGGTAAAGCCATAAAATACATGCTGAAGCATTGGGAGAAGCTCACCCGTTTTCTACAAATTCCTGGTGCGCCCATCCATAACAACGATATGGAACGAGGGTTAAAAATCCCTATCCGAGGACGTAACACCTGGTTGTTTTATAAAACCGAATACGGCGCTATGGTAGGAGGTGTACTCACGAGTATTATTTATACCTGTGAGTTAGCAGGAACCACCCCCTTTGAATACTTGGTTGCACTACAAATTTACAAAGACCAAATTGTTAAAGAGCCCAAAGCATGGCTTCCCTGGAATTATGAGGCCACCAAGGCTGTGTTCGAATCATCACTGGCCGCATAAACCATAGAACGCCAATCGTCTGGAAGGCTTGCTTTTATTGGATGGCCTTGAGCAAGCAAAATCAATAATTCACTGGAACGTAATTGAACTGAGGGGCTCACCCTAGTGGGCCACCAAGCCAGTTTGCCTCGGCTGAACCGTTTCTGGCAGAGCCAAAAACCACTCGCATCATACACCAACAGTTTTACTGAGGTTCGCATACGATTGGTAAAAACAAATACGGTACCGCTGAATGGGTCATCAAGTAGCTTTTGTCGGCATAGGGCTTTCAAGCCATCGATACCTTTTCTAAAATCAACGGGCTCTACTGCCAATAACAATCGATGTTGTGGGGTAATTTGAAGCATCATTACCCCAGAAAATCGAGCATGAGCTTTGATACCTTACTCATCGGTACTGCATTGATTTTCAGTATACTGCCACAGGGACGATGAAGTTCAACACTACAAAGCGCATCACTATTCGATAGAAACTCTGAATCAAGCCTCGTAGATTTTCCTTTTACCTCAACAAACTGCAAGCCAGTATTCTGGACAGGGAATAATTTTTTCCTGATTTGGATTGGACTAATCCCTAAATGACTGCCGATTTTCGAAGGAGTATAATCACCCAATAATCCCTTGACTTGCTCCCATAACTTGTCAGGAATTTGTCCCCGCTTAGTTCGTGTGGCTCGCCAGTGTCTAAAGGCTTGTTTGACCGTGTCTAATTTATTTGTACCATTTATCATTAAGTTGCCTCCTAAAATCATTGAGGCTATAGGCTAAACAACAGCTCTGTCTTTAGTCACGCACGCTTGCCGAAAACTCAGGATATTTTAAATTACCTCCCTTCTAAAATATTAAGTGAAGGTGAACAAAGAGCAATTGCTTTAGCTGATTTTCTTACTGAAATTCAAATCTGTAAAATTTCTGGCGGTCTAATCTTCGACGATCCTGTTAATTCATTGGATCATGAAAGAAAAGCGTATATTGCAAAAAGATTAGTTAAAGAAAGCATTGATAGGCAAGTGATTATTCTTACTCATGATATTTCTTTTTTGTATGATCTAATAAGTGAGGCAGAAAGATTAGGGCTAAAAGAGAAAGAAGATTTATATTGCCATTGGGTTAAAAGATCCGGGAATACTATTGGGGTGATTGATTTAAACCATAAAAGAAGAATGGAATTGGATTACAAGAAACCAACTAGAGCAGAGGAATATTTGCAAAAATCACAAAAAGAACATGATATCCAAACTCAAGAGGATTTAGTGAGGCAAGGCTTCAATTGTCTAAGGTCTACTTATGAAGCTTTTATTTTGCATTCTTTACTCGATGAAACAGTTGTTCGATTTGATCGACAAATCAAACATAAGAGTGTAAGTAGGATTTTCTGCCCTATCGATATTGGCAAAAAAGTAAGTGACAAACTTGAAATTTGCTCTGGATTTGTTGATGCACATCTTGCTGCTGATCAGTATCAAAGCCAATCTCCAACACCAGATAGATTAAAAAACGAAATAGAGGAATTTAAACTTATTGAAAAAGACTGGAAGGCAAAAAAAGATAGCGCTTTTAGTAATTAAAAAATTAATAACAATATTGGATAAGCAATTGTCGTTATTAACTGATTAAAACGTGTAGAATGATAAAAATAAATAATTATTTGTATATAGGTGTTGTATGTGGATGACTAAAATACTTAATAGCTCTCTTATTCCTGCTGTTGTTGCTGCTGTTGTTGCCTTAAGCATTTCCATATGGAATACCAGACTCTTAAAAGAAAAAGTCCGTTTAGACCTGTATGACAAAAGATTTAAAATTTATTTAGATGTCTTCGATTATTGCATTATTTTTATCCATTTCAAAGAAAATCAATCCATCAAGGATACTATTTTTAAAAATTTTATTCGCGCATATCGCGAATCCCAATTTTTATTTTCTCTCGAATCAACTGTTTATAATAAAATAGGTGAAATTTTACAAATCACAGCAAATATAAAGTCATTTCAGGAGAGAAAAGAAGAGTCCTCTTCTAAAAATCGTGAAAAAATAGAGAATAATCGATTGGATTTAGATAGGAAAGTCAAGGAATTAGAGGCCGCTATGCGTCCATATTTATTGTTTACTGTCATAACAAAACAAAAAGCTGTTTAAACCGTATTTTTATATAAAATGTAACCAGGAAACCAACTTTATGCTCATCTATTTTGTTATGTTTAGCTGCGTTAAAAATTGGTTTCCTTCGGGTTAGAAGCCTATTTTCCTTGTTTATTATATTTGGGTTGATTTTTTTTAATCATTCGACCTTCTTTGGCCTGAGCATCTTTAATTGATCCAAATTGCTCAATTTTTATTTTCGCTCCTGGAATATTTCCATAATGTTCAATTAATCTGTCCTGCCCGCGACCTTTTTTGGCAATGCCTATATAGTTTTCTTTCCCACTTGCGGTTTGAATTGTGTACATAATAGGTTTGTTGTTGGGTAATGATTTAATTTCAGAAATGGAATAATTTATTTTTTTTGTAGCCATGATGTTTTCCTTAACAATGAAATAATATATATAGTACTATGTTATTAATTAAAACACAATATATTGTGTTTTTTGTTTAGATAAATTATTTTTTCAACTGATTTGCTTCATACATTATGCTTCTCATATTACAGAGTGTCAGTTGATTGTTTATTGGTAAAGGAACTCTTAATTTATACAATTCTCCACCATTCACCAAAACAAAAGCCTGGCCCTTAGGCAAAGAAATAATGTCATGAACATCAATCATTGGTATAGAGGTAGTTTGAGCCCTGTCTTCATTCGTAGTATTAAAGTAAACGCCATCTTCACCATGAGGGGTATCATTCACCATAGATACCTGAGTATGATCAACCACACCCACATGAGGCAGCACTTTAACTAGTAAATTAGCCGTTTCCTCATTTTTCACCCTAAGCATAATCAGAGTATTAAAGTTACCCTCTGTCACTTCTGCTTTAGCCTTCGATCCAAGTGATACCTCCATATCCTGTATAGTCTGAGCATAAGCAGTTACTTGAAACCCTGCACCACCCGCCTTATTAAGAATCTTTACAAAAGAATCCTGAATGATCTCCGACAATTCATCACAATGCAGGTTTAAGCGATAATTGGCATTGCTTTCTTTATAGATTTTTCCTGCTGTAGACACTAAATCAGATAAGAATGCCTTACCCACTGCTTGCGCTATATTAGGGTTAGTCAAACTATCAAGCCCAATATAAATTACTTTCTTCATACCCTAAGGCGTATGGACATCCTAAAATTATTAGATGTCCGCATGACTGGTGGTGGCTTTATTCAGGGACAACCCTTGATGGTTGCCATAGAGAAACGCATTGGAAATCTTAATATCGAGGATTTGGATCTGCCTTTTGCTTGTGTTGCTACATCTCTATTGAATGGTAAAGAGCATTGGTTGCGCGAAGGCTCCTTGCTCGAAGCAGTACGAGCCTCCATCTCTTTGCCTGGTATCTTTGCACCTGTTGTTCTAAAACACGATTTTATGTTAGATGGCGGCCTAGTCAATCCGGTACCTATTTCAATAGCACGCGCAATGGGTGCAGATTATATCATCGCTGTAAACCTAAATGGGGATCTCGTTGGCAGACATTTCTCCCAACACCACTGTGAAAAATCGTTAACTGATAATCAAGACAACAACAAGAAACGGGAATATGTCGAAAAGAATGATCCAACTATTTCTAGGTGGGCATCTAAGCTGAAGGCTGACTTCGATATTAGGGTGGATTCTTTTATTTCCTCACTACGTAATAAAAAAATCCCCGAACCTGGTCTCTTCGATGTGATCGCTGGCTCCATTAATATCATGCAGGATCGCATCACTCACTCGCGAATGGCCGAGGATCCGCCCGACATTCTCATCGAGCCGAAGCTTGGCTATATTGGGCTTATGGAATTCGACCGTGCGAAAGAAACAATACAAGAAGGCAATGAAGCGACTCAGCGCGTGAAAGGCGATCTGGAAAAGCTTAAGCGTCAATTGTGATTTCTTAAGTACCCACTAAAGTACCCATTGAATTATTTTTTGAAGAGAGGTTAATCCGTATAACCCTTGCTGAGACTGGTCGGGACGGAAGGATTTGAACCTTCGACCACTAGCACCCCATGCTAGTACGCTACCAGGCTGCGCTACGCCCCGATTAGGTGGGGAATGATAGCGAAGTCTGGGAGAAATAACAAGGGGTTATGAACTTGTCTTTATCGTTTGTAGCCTGGGTGCAGCGTAGCGGAGCCCGGGGATAGGAACATGGGTAAAATCAAAATCCCGGGTTTCTCTGCACCCAGGCTACAATTCTCTATACCTCATTTAATTTTGCGGAATGATTCTCTTGGAACTTTCTGAGAGAATGAAAGCGCAGGCGTTAATTCCTGCAGTGCATAAAACTTGCTTTTCTTCTTTTGCCCAGTACGTTCCATACGGTTTTGCTATTTGATTCACTGAGGGTGATAGGTGTATGGTCATCCATAGATAATTGCCTTTGTCTTCTGGATTGGACCAGTGATAATAGCAAACCAGATTATTGTTTTGGTTAATCAGCGCTTGCATAAAACCTATATTGTCCGGCGCCTTCCATTTTTGATAATCCATTTGCCAATATAAGGTACCGACTTGGAAAGCTTCTGAGCTGTATTGATGCGCTACAACTTCTGCGGATGTAGGACAAAAGTAGAGTTTTTCTTTGCCCGCTCCATGATCTATTTCTCCCTCTATGTGCTCCATTAAATTCTGAATAAAAAGGTTGTAATGGCTGCCTAAGGCAATACCGATTATAAAAATGATTAGGATGAGTAAACTATTTTTTAAATATTTGTGCACAATGCAAACTCCTGGCACGAACTCCTCAAGTCCCCAACAATACCCAAGGAGAGGGCCTGTTTTTATAATAATGTTTTAATCTTTTGCGCTTCAAATTTAGAGTGTGAAATTTGAATGTATTGCTTGCAGCTCAATAATTCTGCGTATTGCAAAGCAGCTACTGCATTATTCAAGATCTCTTTTGCTAAATCAGAAGAGTCTTCCATAATTAAAAAGGATGCGGTGCTCATTTGCACGGAAGCCATATGGAGCTTATTAATACAGACCTTTTTTTCTTGATAGTCAGATAACGAAATAAGCACTCGCGACAGTTCATAGCACTGATTTGCTAAAAATTCTTTGCTTGGCCCTGAGTGCACATTCATACTGAATACAGGTAAACTTAATATTAACGCTCGTTTTAAAGTCATTTTAAACATAGGATACTCCTGTAAGTTGCTGAATAAACCGGCTTCTCTTCACACAATCCTGATGCATGAAGAATGAGTTCCAATCTGAGAAAAGAACTCCTGTTAAACTCTACCGATGTCAATGACATTGTGGGACAAAGTAACCTGGATCCCATTTCCAGGTTACAATAAGTCATTGATTTGGGTGCTTAACCGTTAAGTGCTTGGTTTAAGCAAAAGCATTAATTCCTGTAATATGTTTTCCTAGTACCAGCGTATGGACATTGTCCGTACCCTCGTATGTAAAGACTGATTCTAAATTAAGCATGTGGCGAATCACATGATACTCAAGACTGATTCCATTTGCTCCTAATAGATTCCTGCATTTTCGCGCAATATTCAATGCCTCACGACATGCGTTACCCTTAGCAAGAGAAATCATCACGGGATTCTCACGATGATTATCTTTTATGCGTCCTACCTGTAAATTAAGGCATTGTGCTTTAATAATTTCAGTATACATATCTGCCAAGTCTTTTTGAATAAGCTGAAACGCAGCCAATGGCTTATTAAATTGCTTACGCTCTAACAGATAATCACGAGTAATATCAAAACACGCCATCGCCGCACCCATAGCACCCCAAGCAATGCCATATCTCGCCTGACTTAGGCAGCTTAAAGGAGCCCCCAACCCTTTATCACTTCCTGGAAGATAATTCTCATCAGGAACAAAAACATCATCAAACACCAATTCCCCAGTGTTCGAAGCGCGTAATGACATCTTTAATTTAATTTCGGGGCGACGTAATCCCTCCGACTTAGTATCGACAATAAAACCACGAACCCCTTCTTCTGTTTTTGCCCAAACAATGGCGATATCTGCGATTGGCGAGTTGGTGATCCACATTTTCGCCCCATTCAAACTCCAACCACCCTTCACTTTCTTCGCCGTAGTTCTCATCCCTGCGGGATCTGATCCAAAATCAGGCTCAGTCAAACCAAAACAGCCGATAATCTCACCTGTAGCCATTCCCGGTAAAAAGCGCACGCGCTGCTCTTCAGAACCATAACGAAAAATAGGATACATGCATAAAGAGCTTTGTACGGAAACAAAACTGCGTAAGCCGCTATCCCCGCGTTCTAACTCCTGGCACACTAAACCGTAAGCGACATAAGATGCTTCAGAACCACCGTATTCCGCCGGTAAGGTCAAACCTAATAAACCCATTTCTGCGGATTTTTTAATAAGCTCTCGTGGAAATTGAGCATGTTCAAAAGATTCAGCCATCAAAGGCATTACATCATTGCTGACGAAGCGCGCGACACTATCGCGTATCATGCGTTCATCACCATTCAACTGCTCATCAAGAAACAACAAGTCGTCCACTTTCCTTCTCCCTTTTATCTGACTGTAACGCAATCACGGCTTCAATAATACTTTCTTTACTGGGTAACAAATACTGCCAAGCATTACCCAAGGGAATAAAGCAATCTTTACCGGTAATTCGTTTGATTTTTAAACTCGATGATGCGGTTTCTAGCAACAAAGTCATCAAACCTTCACTGACCGAACCACTTTGTCTGCCTTCATCCACAATTAACACGTTTTTCGCTTTGGCGATTTCTTTTAAGATCCCATCAACAGGTAAGGGACTAAGCCAGCGTATGTCCACTATTTTGACAGGAATATTATGTTCTTCCTGCAATACCTTTGCGGCTTGCCGTGATAAATAATAACCATTGGCATAGGTTAAGATGACCGTTGCACCCTCGCCAAAAACACCTACCTCTCCTGGTGCAATTACAGCGTCTGGCACAGGATAATTAAAAAGCCAGCCATTATCCCCAGGTTCGTGCAAGTCTTTAGTCATATACAAAGCAATCGGTTCTAAAAAGACAACAACCCGTCCTTCCTCATAAGCTATGCGCATGCACGTACGTAACATTTTTGCAGCATCAGGACCATTTGAAGGGCATACGACAATTACTCCAGGTAAATCACGCAGTACGGCAATGGAGTTGTCATTATGGAAATGCCCGCCAAATCCTTTCTGATAAGCCAATGACGCGATACGTAGCACCATAGGATTTTGATATTGGCCACTGGAAAAAAAGGATAAGGTCGATGCCTCTCCACGCAGTTGGTCTTCTGCATTATGCAAATAAGCCAAAAACTGAATTTCTGGAACCGGAATAAAGCCATTATGTGCCATGCCAATTGCAGTGCCTAAAATGGTCGTCTCATCCAAGAGGGTATCAAATACTCGGCGTTGTCCAAAGCGCACCTGTAAGTCAGCGGTAACTCGGTAAACGCCTCCTTTTTTACCCACATCTTCACCAAATACCAACATATTAGGGTATTGCATCATTAAATCAGTCAAAGCAAAATTAATTTGCTGGCATAAATTACGTTTTTGCGCTAGTTGCGAGAACGCATTGGCAAAAACTTTTGCCCGTTGCTCCTCACTAGGCAGTGGAAGTGCTGGTTTTTTGGGTACAGAAGGGATTAACGACGACATCACTGCTTCAGCACTTGTAAGTTTGGGTTGTCTTATCGCTTCCACTGCTTTGGCTTCGATTAAATCTTTATTATTTCGATAAAGACTTAGCATGTCTTGGACAGTCATCCAGCCTTCACGATAAAGAATACCTGCCGTATGCAGTAAAGGATCTTGAGCCTCTCTCGCTTCTATTTCAGCTTGTGTATTATATTGTGCTTCAATATCAGAACCTGCATGTCCTAATAAACGCACGCAGCGCATATGCAAGAAAACGGGTTGTTTTTTTACACGCGCCAAATATTCTGCTTCCTGTGCTGCGGCATAGGTATCAGCGATATTCAAACCATCACACGCAATATAATGCAAACCCGGACGCGCACTGACTGAACGCTCTATCCAGCCTGCTGGTGTAGGCACAGAAATTCCTATGCCATTGTCTTCACAAATAAACACTAGTGGTAAGGGATAATTTTGTTGCGAAATCCATGAGCAAGAATTCAAAGTGGTTTGTGCTGATGCATGGTTAGTTGATGCATCACCAAACGAGCAAATGATCACCGAATCGGGATTTAAATTGCTATGAGTATTGAGTTCTTTTGCGCGTGTAATCGATAAAGCAGCGCCTAGAGCTTTAGGTAAATGGGATGCAATGGTTGAGGTTTGCGGGGGAATATTTAAAGGAACGCTGCCAAAAACTTTGTGGCGTCCTCCTGAAATAGGATCGGTTGCTGCGGCAACCAAAGACAGCAAAATATCCCTCACTCCATCGGATCCCTGTATTTTCTTAGCCCGTTGTAAATAAAAGGCGCCACTACGATAATGCAAAAAGGCCATATCATCCGGGCGAAAAACCTGTCCCCAAACAGCATTTCCTTCGTGTCCACTACTGCCTATGGTATAAAAAGACAACCCTTTTTCCTTAAGCTGTCTGGCGATCAAATCAAGAAGACGTGATTTGATTTGCGAGTCAAAAAGCTCAATGGCAGTTTTCTTATCCAATTCCGCCGTTTCCGGACTCATAGTACTGTTGGGTTTAGGAAAGTCTGCTTGTTGTATTCGATTTATAAACTGCTCATCAACTACAATGGTCCTGTCTAACATCACTACATCCTGTTTGAGTTATTTTCTAATAAGATGATGAGTATATACTGATTCAAAATGAACAGGAAGAATGAGTTTACCCTCTCTCCTGCCCCCTATCCCGAAACAGGAGAGGGGATTTTTGTATCACTTAATATTTCACTTCATCCCCTGAATAGGCTTTGTTGAATAAATAGTTTGGAAGAATAGGATAATTACCAAATTGCCTTTTGTCATTCTGTTCAATTCTGGATATTATTGCTCAAATAATCTACACTTTTTGTAAAAGAATCCACTAAGGGGACTTCATAATGAAATGGATTATTCTGTTAGGAAGTATTGCATTGACAGCTGGATGCTGTTGTAACACGGTATACTACACATCACCAGCATTCACACCAGTTACCTACGCACGCACAGTGACCTACAGACCAGTTGTTACCATGCAACCAGTAGTTCGACGTGTGGTGACCCCTGTTGTGCAACCTGTCACTGTTTTTTCTTATCCTGTAGGACCGCTAGACGTAACAACAACTACTATTGATTTTTATTAATCTGAAAAACTATAGCCTGGGTGAAGGCAAAGCCCTCACCCAGAGTTTACGTAAACGTGCACAGACGATTATCTTGCGCCACTGAATTAATCAGTTTCTTCCTTGGAAGAATAACCACATCCATCTTGAGGACAAAGAATTTGTCGGCCAAATTTTTTGCTTTCTTTCACCGTTAAAATAGGCCAGCTACATTTTGGGCATGGTTGGTCAATGGGTTCATTCCATAATGCATAATCGCATTTAGGATAATTCCCGCAAGAATAGAAAATTTTTCCTTTTCTTGACTTACGCTGCAAAATTTTTGCTTCATGACACTTAGGACACTCTACTCCCGTATCCGCTGGTTTTTCTATGGGTTCCATGTGTTTGCATTGAGGATAATTGCTGCAGCCAATAAAACGACCATAACGTCCCGTTTTTATATGCAATGCACTAGAACATGCCGGACAAACTCTTCCCTCAACCACTTCAGGCTCATTTTTTTCATTATCCTGACCAGCCATATCTTGCGTATAGTCACATTCAGGATACCCAGTACATCCAATAAAGCGTCCACGCTTACCTAGTCTTATTGACAGCGGTTTTCCGCATTTTGGACATTGTTCATCCAAAATTTCGGTGGTTACATCTTTACGCTGGACTTGTTGATCTGTCGTTTGAATTTGCTGCACAAAAGGCTGCCAAAATTCTTCTAACACAGGAATCCATTCTTTTTCGCCGCGTGCAACCGCATCCAGTGTATCTTCAAGCTCAGCAGTGAATTTATAGTCTACATAACGTGTAAAATAACCCGTCAAAAAGCGATTCACGATCCGGCCGACATCTGTGGGAAAGAATCTTTTCTTGTCCACGATCACGTATTCACGTTGTTGCAGCGTATGAATAATAGATGCATAGGTTGAAGGACGGCCGATATCATATTCTTCCAACGCCTTCACCAAAGTTGCTTCAGAATATCGTGGCGGTGGCTCAGTAAAGTGTTGATTGGCTAAGATGTCTTGCACTTTAATCTTTTCACCTACAGCCAATATCGGCAGTAATGAACCTTCGCTGTCATCATCTTTGGTATCATCACGGCCTTCTTCATACACAGAAAGGAACCCGGGGAAAGTCACTGTAGAACCATTCGCACGGAATATATTCCCTTCACCACAACTTAAGTCAACAGCAACCGTATCGAGTATGGCATCAGCCATTTGACAGGCTACCGTACGTTTCCAGATGAGGCTGTAAAGTTTATATTGATCTGCAGTTAATGCCGATTGCACCATTTCTGGCGTGCGTTTAATCGATGTGGGGCGAATCGCCTCATGTGCTTCTTGAGCATTTTTGGATTTGGTTTTATAAAGTCTTGGGCTTGCAGGACAATTGTCTGCACCATAACGCTCGGTAATAAATTGTCGGGTTTCTTCTATTGCTTCTGTCGATAAATTAACCGAATCGGTACGCATATAGGAAATAAGACCAACTGTTCCCGTCCCAATATCTATCCCTTCATACAATTGTTGGGCAACCATCATTGATTTTCGCGCGGTAAAACCTAATTTTCGTGCCGCTTCTTGTTGCAAAGTTGACGTAATAAACGGGGGGGAAGGCTTACGTTTGCGTTGTTTTTTCTCAATTTGGGTAACGACTAAATGACCTTGCGCCTCACGAATCAAATGTTCTTTGATTTGCTGCGCCTGCTCATCCTTAGTTACTGTAAATTGTTGTAATTTCTCATTTTTGAAATAAGTTAAACGTGCTTCAAAGGACACGTTAGTATGCAGACATTGAGCCAAAATCTTCCAATATTCCTGGGCGACAAAACGTTCGATTTCTTCTTCGCGCTCCACAATAAGACGCAATGCAGGGCTTTGTACTCGTCCAGCAGAAAGCCCCCTTCTTACTTTTTTCCATAATAAAGGCGATAAATTAAAACCCACCAAATAATCCAATGCACGTCGTGCTTGTTGGGCATTCACCAAATCCATAGAAATCGTGCGTGGATGATTGATTGCATCCTGAATTGCTGATTTGGTAATTTCATTGAAAAAAATCCGATGAATGGTTTTATCCTTGGTTAGATTTTTTTCTTTCATTAATTCATAAATATGCCAAGAAATAGCCTCACCTTCGCGATCAGGGTCGGTAGCCAGTAATAACGAGTCTGCCTTTTTGAGCATTTTTGCAATCGTTTCGATATGCCTTGAGTTTTTTTCAATCGGCGCATAAGTCATCGCAAAATGTTTATCGGGATTGACCGAACCTTTGCGTGCTGGCAAATCACGAACATGCCCATATGATGCAACAACCTCGTAATCATTGCCCAAATATTTTTGAATTGTCTTCGCTTTGGCGGGTGACTCAACAATCACCAAATGTTTACTCATAGTAACGTTAACCTTATCCTTTTCACTTCATCCTTAAGTCACCAAAATACCCGTATTGAGAAAAATACGGGGGCTTGGTGCTGAAAATGAAATATCGACAACTTCTAGTAGTATAGGAATAGATGATCTTTTAATGTAATGTCAATTGATCTTCTGATTGATAAAGAACTAAATCAAGAAAAGCCAATTGTTCTTCATTTAAAGTACTGGCTAAAGTATTTCTGATTGTCCATTTAGTCTCTTGAAGAGTGACGATACGAGATTCAGAAAATTGTAATTGATTCATCACCATTTCAAACGATTCTTCATTAAGAATTTTCCATAACTTCATGCGTATGATAAATTGATAACTGGCCTTAGTCAGTTTCATTTGTTCATCATAAGTAAATACTCGTGTTGATGTTTGTTGTTGTAACTTCAAATACAAAACTTGTTCTTCTGAAGCCGACTGCTCTTCTTCGTTTAGTTCCGTTGCATCCTGATCAGCGGTTTTATGGCTTTTTTGCAGCTGGGTAAGACTTTTTTCAAATAAACTCAATAACATTTCAAATAAGTTATCTTTCATATACTAACACCTCATATAGCCACCGGGCACAGATACAACAGCCCCATTTAATTCTAATTTCGCAAGCTCACTAGTGACTTGCTCAACGGTGCATCCACTACGTAAAATGATCTGATCAACAGTTGTCATTTCAAAGCCAATGAACTTTACTAGGTTTTTATTCTCGCTGGCAAGAGGTAAAATAGCTTTATCAGCTGTTTGCTGTTCTGAATCAATCCGTAACTCTTCAAGAACATCAGCAACTGAAGTGACTAATTTGGCTCCTTGCTGCAACAAGTAATGACAACCTCGAGCCAGGGGATTATGAATGGAGCCTGGGATTGCCAAAACATCTCGGTTTTGTTCCAGGGCCATTCGTGCTGTGATTAAAGAACCACTCTTTATTGCCGACTCAACAACCAAAGTGCACAATGATAAACCACTTATTATACGATTTCTTCGTGGGAAATGTCCAGCGCTTGGTGGACTTTTTAGTGGGAATTCGCTAATTAACAGACCATTTTGTGCAATTTGTAGCGAAATCCCACGATGTCGATACGGATAAATTTGATCAATTCCTGTACCTAAAACCGCGATTGTTTGCCCTCTAGCGTCCAAACATCCTTGATGAGCCTCCGCATCAATACCTAAAGCCAAACCACTCACTATGGTAATTCCATGAGATGCGATGGCCTTCGCAAATTGTCGCGCATTTTCACTGCCAGTTATCGTCGGATTACGACTACCTACTACAGCTAATGTCGGTTGCTTTAAACAGGCGAGCTGTCCTTTTGCATACAACACAACTGGAGGATCGGTAATTTCCTTCAATAAGGCAGGATACTCAGGCGAATCCCATGTCAGGATATGATGCTCATCAGCTGCCGCCAACCAATTGAGATCTTCTTGAATCAAATTCAAATCAAAACCAGCTATGGTTTGTGCCAACGCGCTTGATAAACCTGCTTGTTCAAGCTCAATTTCTGAGAGTTGGAACATTTGTTGTAAATCGGGCCAGCGTTTTTGCAATTTTGCAACGGTGCGTGGACCAACCCGTTCCATTCGATTTAGTGCGAGATAATAGGATAAATTATTCATGGGTTAGCCACACGATTTGATAAATAAACAGCGCGAGTTGAGCGAACGATTAAAGCAAAACTGGTTTTACTAAATACACGGAACACCATGATTTCGCCAATACGCTCGGGAGGTAATTTAATAGGGTGCAATTTATTTCTAGGGTCGCTGACTGTATGTGACGCTCTATAAATGCCCAGTACATCCCCTGCTTCCAATCCATCACGAGCCCCCAAACTAATGACGACTACCCCGCCCACAGCCTCCTGGACATTTCCATTGGGCATACCATCAGGCATATCAATAATAAATCCCCTTACAATAAATCTTGGGGCTTTAGGCTCAAAATACAAATTAAATTCAGGACTATTATTAATTAAAACACTATCTTGAACTTTAATGCCTTCATTAATACTGGTTAATAAAATGGTGGCAGGCTCTCCTCCCGCAACCAACTCAGCATATCCGACCAAATCGGCTCGATACCCTAGAAGTTCTTTAGTTTTGGGATGCTCATAATTTTTTCCCCCTCTAAAAATCGAATAAGCAGGGACACCTCCAGTAGGTAACTCTCTTGATGGGTGCAATCCTTGAACGTACGCCTCATCTCCTTGGCCGCCCATCATGTGCTCTCCTACTAACGCCACTATATAAGGTGCTCGACCAAGAACATCCTGATCCAAAATAAGCGACTCATTCAAAAAAGGTTTGATTTCACTTAAAGGAATTGGAGGAACCGCTTCCTCTAAGGGAATAGGACGGATATTAGGTGATAATTTGATAGTGCCATTCGAAAGTACTTTAATGTAGGGTTTCTTCTCATAATAGGCTAAAACAAGAACCGCTCCAGGGTACAAACGGTTGGGATCTTTTATATTGGGATTAACATGCCAAAGCTCTTTCCACTCCCAAGGATTATGCAGGTAACGGCTGGCTATGCTCCATAAAGAATCCCCTGGTTGCACAACATAGCGCGCAGGAGCGTCTGATCGTAAACTGAGAGCATAATTCAATGTAGAAAAGAAAAAAAAGATTAAAAAGAGAATAAATCTCATTAGAGCCAATCCTTTGTTGGAATATCTTGCCTAAAGGGTCACCTCGTATCAAAAAACAGCCGTATTCAGCGCAAATTCGACCGTTTATCAAGATTTTTACATCCCACGTGACCTATACTATCTTGCAGCCATACAATATATAAAGGATAATATAACATGATTTTTACGCAGAGAACCAGATAAACGATGGCTATTCATACGATTCTATATTTACCCGACGCCCGACTAAGAGATGTTGCAAAACCTGTTGTTCATTTTGATGATAAATTGCAAACTCTAATTGAAGACATGTTTGAGACCATGTACGACGCGCATGGTGTTGGGCTTGCTGCACCACAAATAGGTGTGGGCTTACGTTTGTCTGTGATTGATATTATGGGTGATAAACAGAATCAAATCGTGATTATCAATCCTGAAATTATTGCTTCAGAGGGTCAAAAAAAGTTTGAAGAAGGCTGCCTTTCTGTTCCTGGAGCTTATGATACTGTGATCCGCGCAGAAAAAGTAACCGTAAAGGCTTTAGATAGAAATGGAAACCCCTTTGAAATTCAAGCCGATGGCTTACTCGCTGAATGTTTGCAACATGAAATTGATCATATGAATGGTAAGTTGTTTGTTGATCTACTTTCTCCGTTGAAGAAAGCCATGGCCCGTAAAAAACTAGAAAAATTCAAAAAGCGCCAACAGGCACGAAAATAATTTGCTGCATTTTTCATAGGTTTTCATTCAAGATATGCCTTTTGCAGACGTTCTTTGGTCATAATGTCACATAGGATATAAAAAATCTTAGTGAACGGTTGAATTCGAGTACTTACCATGAATCAATTAAACATCGTTTTTGCTGGAACCCCAGAATTTGGTTTGCCTTGTCTTGATGCATTACTGCATTCAACACATCGTATTCAAGCTATTTACACTCAACCCGATCGACCCGCCGGACGTGGTCGAAAATTACAGGCTTCGGCAGTAAAGGAATGGGCGTTAACACATCAAATTCCAGTCTATCAGCCCTTAAATTTTAAAAATCCTGAAGCAATTTCTGAACTTGCTGCATTAAAACCCGATGTCATGATTGTTATTGCTTATGGTCTAATTCTCCCTAAAGCAGTTCTCGACATTCCACGCTTAGGCTGTATTAATGTACATGCTTCTCTCTTACCTCGATGGCGCGGTGCCTCGCCAATTCAATCGGCAATTCTTCATGGTGATACAGAGTCTGGGGTAACTATAATGCAAATGGATGTAGGTATGGATACCGGAGCGATGCTGCGTAAAGCTAATTGCTCCATTACTGCATCAGATACCGCCCAAAGTTTACATGACAAGTTAGCACAGATCTCCGCGCAGCCCTTACTGCAAACGCTAGAGGAATTAGCCAATCATACCATTCATCCTGAAATTCAAAATGATGAATTAGCAACCTATGCTCGCAAAATCAACAAAGAAGATGCCTGCATCAATTGGCACCAACCAGCAATAGAAATTGACTGTAAAATTCGCGCCTTCAATCCTTGGCCAATCGCTTATACGACCTTTGAAGAAGAAATTGTACGTATTCACCAAGCGCAAATTGTTGCATTGCCCGCGCAACATGCTCCAGGCACACTGGTACACATTGATAAGAATGGCATGCTCATTGCTACTGGCAAGCAGGGCTTGCTTATAGAAAAAATCCAGTTCCCTGGTGGCAAAGTGATTTCTATCGCCGATTGGTTAAATTCTTCCAAATCACGAGCGCATGTAGGGTATGTGTTTTAATGAACAAAAACGAACGACTGCATGCCTTAAAAATTTTAACGAATTTACTGACCGAAAAATCATCCTTATCCCAACAGATATCGGCCGCAGCGGAAGTATCGCCAATGACCAAAGAAATATGCTTTGGCTTTTGCCGACATTATTTTCGCCTGCAAGCCATTGCCGAGTGTTTGCTGCAAAAAAAACCGAAAGAACTCGAGGTTTGGGTTGCATTACTTATAGGCCTTTATCAATTACATTACATGCAACAACCTGATTATGCAGTAGTCAAAGAAACGGTTGCATTGCTTGAAAAAATCAAAAAACCTTGGGCCAAAGGCTTAGTTAATGCTGTTTTACGCAATTTCTGTCGCCAACAAAAAGAAATTCTGGCACGTTTGCACAAAAATCCTTTATTTCTTCATGGTCAACCACAATGGCTGGTGGAGCGCCTGCAAGCTGACTGGCCGAATGATTGGCAGTCAATCGCGCAAGCAAACGATGCGCATCCGCCTATGACGCTAAGAGTAAATATCCAAAAAAATTCGCTTGCGGAATATGTACAGATTTTAAATCGTGAAGGAATTGCTGCCGAAACCCATCCCGTGGCACCTGCAGGAATTACTTTAAACACACCCTGTGACGTACGCCAGCTACCTGGTTTTGCAGAAGGAAGTGTCTCTGTTCAAGATGGTGCCGCACAATTGGCCGCTTCATTATTGTCTTTAAAACCCGGTTTACGCCTTCTTGACGCCTGTTGTGCTCCTGGAGGTAAAACCTGCCATATTTTAGAACAAGAGCCCAATCTTGCTGCATGCGTTGCCTTAGATGTTGATGCTAGACGGTTGAAACGCGTTCAAGAAAACTTGAATCGCCTTAACTTACAGGCAACTTTAGTGCAAGGAGATGCTTTAACTCCTTCCACATGGTGGGATGGCCAACTCTTTGATCGTATTTTGTTAGATGCTCCTTGTTCAGCAACAGGAGTTATCCGCCGTCATTCAGACATTAAGTTATTACGGAACAATGAAGAAATTGTTACTATAACTAACATACAACATGATATGCTGAATTGCTTATGGCCTTTGTTGGCAAAAGGTGGCTTACTGGTTTATGCCACATGTTCAGTAATGTCAGTGGAAAATGAACAACAAATTGCAAACTTTGTTGCGACTCATCCAGACTGTACCATAATAAAAGAACCTTGGACTTGGGGACATGCAACAGGTCATGGCCAACAAATTTTGCCGGGTGAACAAGGTATGGACGGATTTTTCTACGCAGTATTATTTAAGGATGAAAAATGACAATCAACTGGCCTTTAATTACCCTTTTGTTCTGCTTATCCATCCCTGGGGTAGTAATCGCAATAAAACGTTTAATCTTTTTTTTATTACCTGATAATTCTGACGCATTAAAAAAACGCATAAGTCGCTTTGCCATTTTGCAAACGTTACTCATGGTCTTTGTCCTAAGTCTGGCAGGTGCGATATTGTCACCAATGACTGGTTTAGATGACGCAATACTTGAGGGACTGTTACAAGGCACCACTGGGATAAAGGCATTGATACCAATTTTATTACCTACAGTTCTGTATGCTTTTGTTGGATTAGTGGTGTTTTTAGTGCTCTATTATGGCTTTATTGCACGCATCATCGATCAAAAAAATATGGACATCTTAGCTAATATTCGCATTGTTCTTGGAGTTGATGGCTGTGTTCTTTATGGAGGTGTAGTTGAGGAGATCATTGCGCGCTGGGGCTTACTAAATCTTGCTACTTTTTTTGCATTTCTCTTTACCAAACAGTATCCCAACTTGATTATCTGGATTTCAATTTTTATCAGTGGCCTAATATTTGCAATAAGCCAAATCCCAGCTTATCTTGCTGCCGGATGTACCTCAAGTCGTCGTTTCATTTACTCCGTTATCATGCTTAGTTTGTACCAATCATTACTATTTGGTTACTTATTTTGGCAGTATGGACTTATGGCTGCGATATTGTCACATATGCTATTCCATATTGGATGGGCAGCATTTGAAAATGTAAAAAAAGCGTAAAGCACTCCCCCCTTAATCTTGTCTTAACCTAGATCTTTTATCCTACAGGTGAATGTATTCAAAGTTAGGGGGTAGGATATGGCCACTTCAAGTAATGAATTTGCTGAGCTGGTAAATAAATTACATAGATCACCAAATCATCCTGGTTTAAAACAAGCCGTGATCCAACACTTACCTAAAGTGATGGCCTTAGCTCAGGATAACCCTATGGCGTTATACCATTTAGCTCATATTTATCCACCGACTTCTTCTCAGTACAAACAAACCATGCGCCAAGCTGCTAATTCAGGATGTACTAATGCAATGCTGGTTATGATGCAAGTATTGGGGAACTCTAATGAGGTGAGCGAGCTAAAAAAAGCAGCCCATTATTTAACGATGATAAATAAATCCAATGATTCGTACATTAAAGAACAAGCTAAATCATTATTGGATGAATACCCTCAATTAGCTAAAGTGGTACAAGAACAAGCAAAATCTCATTCAAGTCATGGACTTGCTCATCGTTTCTTTGCACCACCACGGGCAAAAGAAGACTCAATGGTTCCTATGCACACTGTAGAATGTAAAGCCTAGGACATAGCCTGGGTAAAGGTGAATGCCGTAACCTGCAATAGAAAACCCGGGTTACGCTTCGCTACACCCAGGCTACAAAAATGATATGTGCAATGGATTTTATGAACGGTGTTTTGTGACGCAGCCCGGCTAAAGGTACATGTCATAGCCCTGGAAACCACGCCATCTTTTAAACAATCAAAAAACGAAAATTCTTTTGAATTTCGTTCAAATCAAACTGATTCAAGTATAAAGAAAAACTCATCCACGCACTTAAAGCTGCCAAATCTTGGAATGGAGGGGGCAGATAGATCGGGTTGCTTAAAATTCCACGTTCTTTTAATTCAGTGAGTAAAGGCAAATCATCCAAAACCAATTTCCCAGTAAATAATAAAGGGATAGAATCAACATGCTTTTTACTGATCGCAAAACGGATGTAATTATAAATCAATACGAAACCTTTCGCATAAGATAAATCTTTGGTAAACGGACCACCCGTTGGCGTACTTCCCCGAAAAACGCGCACAGTTTGATTATAACTGTCCTCTTCGCTTAAACCACAATCCATAAAATAATTATAAATATCCAGAAAGTCAGCTCCTTGTGTCACCATATCCAACGCAATGACACGATTGGTAATCTTTAACATCCGACTGGGATATGAAGAAAAAGTAACTACTTCCGTAATCACGGCCAAACCTTCTTGAATCACACTACTCGAAGGAGAACCCTTAGAAAGAAAAAAGCAATTGGGCTGCATCGAACCGTTCAAGGTTGTACCGACATGAACCCAACCTTCATGTACTTCCAAATAGCGAAGGTCGCGGTCACTAAACATGGCTTGCTGACTCAATTTAATGCTGTCCGCACCCGCCGAAGCATCTGCAATCATTTCATCACTGACCATCACCGTTACTTTGCCAGGATGCTTATCAAAAAAATGTCCTAAACGTGTTTGCAAAATTTCCTGAGCCTGTTGCGGGGTATGACGTTTTACATCTGCTTCAGACTGCAATTGAACACTAAGACCAGTTAACACATCAAAAAGCAATGTCCCCATCTCGGACATACGCGGCCCACCAGCATAAAACACATCATTGGGGCTGCCATATAACTCCATCGCCAACTCAGAAAATGCAGGAGTACCCCGCACAGCAAGCATTTGTGTAGCTCGGCTGTATTCTTCACACTGGCGACGTATTAAACGAGTTAAGGTAGAATATTGCCCTAGTTGATTCTGGGTATCGCGCAAAATAATACGAAATTCTTCTTGTTTTTCATGAACATCAAAAGGCAAAGGTTTCTTTTCGTAATATTCTTTATCAACCGTTGGAAGTTTTTTACCCTTATGTTTAAAAAACTCCCTTTTTATGGATTCATCCCATTTGATACTATCAAGAATCCTGATCTTGCGTTGCGCTTCCACAATACGCTGCGATAATTCCTGTACAATGAGCAACTCAGCTGATTCTGATGGCGTCATAATAAATCCCCTATGATACAGGCGGTGAAATACTCACACGTGCATCTTGGTTCTGTTGAGGCAAGTCATAAAAACTACTAATATTTGCTCTCGTTAATGGAGATGGAACTTCTAATGAAGGACCATTACGACTGCTCAAGTAAAGATTCTCACCATTACTGGCATAACGACTACATCCTGATAATACGAGCGCAACACAAATAATAAAACAAAACTTTTTCACTTAAATTAACTCCAACGTCTTCAAAACCTTTTCCAATGGCTCATGATGCTCTTCAGACAAACGAGTCAATGGCATTCTTAATTCATTATCCATTAAACCCAATCTGCTTGCTGCCCATTTGATAGCAATTGGATTCGTTTCAATAAACAATAAATCATATAAGGGTGCAAGCTGTTCATTTAAACGTAAACTCGCAGCATGGTCACCGTCTAAAGCTGAGTCACACAATTTAGCCATTAATCTAGCAACCACATTTGCTGCTGCTGAAATATTTCCCTTAGCTCCAGCCAACATCCAAGATGCTGCGGTAAAATCGTCGCCGCTAAATACATCAATACTGCCTTCTGAAAGACGTAAAATTTGCTGCAACCGCGTCATCTGCCCTGTAGCATCCTTTATTCCCACAATATTAGAAATCTTAGCAAGTCGAGCTACTGTTTCTGGCAACATATCACATGCAGTTCTTGTGGGCACATTATAAAGAATAATAGGGATAGCAACTGCCTGAGCTATTTGACTGTAATGCAAATATAAACCCTCTTGAGTAGGTCTGATATAGGCAGGAGTCATAATTAATGCGGCATGAGCGCCGTATTCCATTGCCTCTTGAGTCAGTTGAATACAATCTCGTGTTGCATTCATACTCGTACCTGCAATAACAGGAATCCGCTCTTTTGCTTGATCTATTACGGTTTTAATAACCAATAATTTTTCTTCGTGAGATAAAGTACCTGATTCCCCAGTAGTACCGGCGGCAACAAGGCCATGGCTACCCATTTCAATATGAAATTCAACCAGTTCTCGTAAGCGCGGTACATCAACCTCACCATTCTTCATAGGTGTTAATAAAGCGACAATGCTTCCTTTAAACATACGATCCTCTGTTCTTATTATTCATATTCCTAATACTACTGGAAAATGAGAGTTGGAGCAAAATCTGATCTCTAAAAAGAATCTGCAAAAAACAAATTATGATCATTTATTTGACATTAAATATTTTTTTTGTACTAAAATCATAGTGAAGATGAAGAAACAGGATCTTCTTGTCATGAATATCTGCTCTATCACTGCAAGAATCCTAAAATTATAAAAAGGAGTTCGCTATGAAAAAAATTATTACTCCCTTAGTTCTTGTCGGTTTATCAGCTTTTATGCTGGGGGGTTGTACTAATACGGAAGTGGGTACTGCTGCAGGCGGTGCTGCAGGAGCTGGCCTAGGGTATGCAGTAACTGGAGGCAGTGCCGTTGGAACCGTGATTGGTGCAGGAGCTGGTGCATTAATAGGAAACTCAATCGGCCAACAACAAGACCGACGCTATTACTATCATCATCGTTACTATCGTCCTGGCTACAATTATTATTACTACTAATACAAAATACACAAAATTAAACACCCTTAACTTTTTTGAGTTAAGGGTGTCTTTACTCTCATGGTTAGCCTGGATTTAGTAAATTGCATGGCTTCATGTAAAAAACGAGAACACATTTTATGAAATTTCTTTAACAAAGAAAAAATCTTAATGAATATAAAGCAATATCAAATTTCCATTGCTATACTTTTTAGAAGAATTTTCAGATTAATCCTAACCGATTGATCATTAACTCAAAATAATACAAGGATTGTAATCATGCGCTTAAAAAATAAAGTAGCCATAATTACTGGTGCGGCCAGTGGAATAGGTAAAGAAATCGCCCTAGTATACGCCAAAGAAGGAGCTAAGGTTGCCATTGCTGATATGAATCTCGATCAAGCCAATAGTGCTGCTGAAGAAATAAAATCTAAAGGTGGAGAAGCCATGGCCGTTGCCATGAATGTCACCAATGAAGATGAAGTCATCAAAGGCGTTGATGATGTCGCAAAATACTTTGGCGGCGTTGATGTGATGGTCAGTAACGCGGGAATTCAAATTATCAGCCCTGTAGATCAATTGGCTTTTTCTGATTGGAAAAAATTAATATCCATTCAATTAGATGGCGCTTTTCTAACAACTCGTGCCGCATTAAAACATATGTATGCCTCTGGTAATGGAGGAAGTATCATTTATATGGGCTCAGTCCATTCCAAAGAAGCGTCTAAACTGAAAGCACCTTATGTGACTGCAAAGCATGGCTTAATTGGCTTATGTAAAGTCGTTGCCAAAGAAGGCGCAGCTCATAATGTTAGAGCGAACGTCATTTGCCCAGGCTTTGTACGTACACCATTAGTTGACAAACAAATTCCCGAACAAGCTAAAGAATTAGGGATCACTGAAGAGCAAGTCATTAAGAATGTCATGCTCAAGGATACCGTTGACGGAGAATTTACTACCACCGATGACGTGGCACAAACTGCGCTGTTTTTTGCGTCTTTTGAATCAAATGCTTTGACCGGTCAATCACTGATCGTAAGTCACGGATGGTTCATGGAGTAAGTCCTATGGCCCGGACGAAAAAAAGTAAAATAAAACAACACCAACACGTTGCGTGCTGTTTTCAAGGTGGTGGGGCTTTAGGCGCCTATCAAGTAGGCGTTATGCATGCTTTGGATGAAGCCGGTTATGAGCCCGATTGGTTTGCTGGCACCTCAATAGGGGCGATCAATGCAGCAATCGCAGCCGGCAATCCACCAGGGGTGCGCGTTGAAAAAATGTTACAATTTTGGGAAACCATTGCCAGCACATCGCTAATCGAGAACAAGCTACTTCCCGATGATGAAGGAAGTCGAAAGGCAGAGCATTTCCTATCAGCTCAATCTACCTTATTATGGGGCCAACCAGGCTTTTTTTCCCCCCGCTTTCCTCCCTTACTCATGGGATATTATAACAAACCCAATACCATCAGTTTTTACGATACCCAACACTTAAAATCCTCCCTGGAGCGATTTGTCGATTTTGATCGCCTCAACTCCAAAGCAACACGCATAAGCGTCGGCGCCGTTGAAATATGCTCAGGAGAGATGGTGTACTTTGATTCACAAGATACGAAAATCGAGCCTGAGCACATTATGGCCAGTGGTGCATTACCTCCTGGTTTTCCGGCCGTTGAAATTGAGGGAAAATATTATTGGGATGGTGGGATTTCCAGCAACTCGCCAGCAACTTATGTATTATCAGCACATCGATGCCCCAAAAATCTGCTCTGCTTTGCGATTCATTTATTTGACTCTTATGGCTTGTATCCTACAACAATAGACGAAGTAATAAAGCGTAAAAAAGATATAGAGTATTCCAGCCGCTTTTCGAAAGCGATTGAAATGTATCAACAGATTCATGCATTAAAAAACACCATTCATATACTTTCTCATTATGTTCCCAAAGAAGAACGTGGAAACCCCGAACTGCAGCTTTGTATCGCACGTGGGCATCAGTCTACGATCTCCGTAGTACGTTTTTTATGCGAGCACGATGAAACTGAACTTTCTTCAAAAGATTACGAGTTTTCACAAAAAAGTATTTTAGAGCGTATAAACCGGGGCTACTTTGATGGAACAAGAGCAATTAAAAAATCTCCCTGGAACAAGAAAGTATCTCAAACAACAGGTATTGCTGTTTACGATATGTCCCCTAATAAACATTTAAAAGAGGAGTCTGAAAATGAATGAAGCAGAGGTAAAAAAACAAGCATTTGCCATGCCACTCGTCAGCCCATCTTATCCTCGTGGCCCGTATCGCTTTATTAATAGAGAATTTTTAACAATTACCTATGAAACCGATATGGATTTGCTGCGCGAAGTAGTTCCAGCGCCATTAGAAGTAGTAGAGCCTTTAGTTAAATTCGAATTCATTCGTATGCCTGATTCAACGGGATTTGGCGACTATACAGAATCAGGACAAGTCATACCGGTACGATATAAAGGCAAAATGGGAAGTTATACCCATGCAATGTTTTTGGATGATCTCCCCCCCATAGCAGGTGGTCGTGAAATTTGGGGATTCCCTAAAAAACTGGCCCAACCCAAACTGGAAGTTGTGCATGAAACGCTATTAGGCACCCTGGAATATGGACCTTGTCGCATTGCTACCGCCACTATGGGCTATAAATATGAAGCACTCGATGTCAAAAAGGTAGCTGAATCCATGAAGGCACCAAATTATTTACTTAAGATAATTCCACATGTTGACGGCAGTGTGCGTATTTGTGAGTTGGTTGAGTATTTTCTTGAAGATGTTGTTATTAAAGGGGCTTGGCAAGGACCAGCTCAACTGCAATTATCACACCATGCATTAGCCCCAGTAGCCAATCTTCCCATACGACGTATAGTAAATGGTGTGCATTTATTAACAGATCTCACTTTACCTTATGGTCGAGTTGTTCACGATTATCTTAAATAAAGGTTTGGAGAACGAATAAACATGTTAATTATAATAGGCTATATAGTCATACTACTCTGTGTTTTTGGCGGATTTGCTCTTGGTGGCGGCCATCTTGCAGCAGTTTTTCAACCCATTGAACTGCTCATTATCGCAGGAGCAGCCATAGGCTCGCTGATTGTCGCGAATAGTGCCTCTGTACTAAAAGCCCTGTTAAAGGCCTTACCGAAAGTATTTCGTGGTGAAAAGTCAATTAAAGAGAACAACAGTAATTTATTAGGCCTGTTATACAACCTGCTGAATAAATCACGACAACAAGGATTAATGTCTTTGGAAGCCGATATTGATTCACCTGAAGAAAGCCCTATTTTCAACTCCTATCCTTCTCTCATGAAAAACCATCATGTTATTGAGTTCATTTGTGATTACCTCAGATTGATCGTTTCATCGAACCTGCAACCATTCCAACTTGAAGCCTTAATCGACATGGAAATTGAATCACATCATGAAGAAGAAATGATCCCAGCCAATGCCTTAGCGAAACTTGCTGATGCAATGCCTGCTTTTGGTATTGTTGCTGCAGTTCTTGGTGTAGTTCATACGATGGAATCGATTAATTTACCTCCTCCTGAACTGGGAGTACTGATTGCGCATGCACTTGTGGGTACTTTTTTAGGTATTTTAATCGGTTATGGATTTATTGGTCCCGTAGCATCAGCAATGGAACATCATGCCAATCAAACTCAGTTGATGCTGCACTGTATCAAAGCAACCATACTGGCGAGTCTGCACAATAATCCTCCTATTATTTCAGTTGAATTTGGACGTAAGGTATTGTTTTCGGCACAACGCCCCTCCTTTTCTCAGCTCAATGACGAAATTAAAAATTTCAAACCAGCGGCATCCTCATCCAGCTCGGAGAGCTCTGCTGCTGAACCTACTCCGAGTTAATGAGGTTACAGGATGAGTGAAAGCGCCAGTAAAGTAAAATCGAATTCAACCCCAATAATTCGAAAAGTCAAAAAAAATCAACACAAACATCATGGCGGCTCATGGAAAATTGCTTTTGCCGATTTTGTAACTGCAATGATGGCATTCTTTTTGTTGATGTGGTTGATTGCGTCACTAAACAAAGCACAAAAAGACGGTATTGCTGAATATTTTAAACAACCAATGAAAATCACTTTCTTTGGTGGTAAAAACGTCGGCAATCAACAAATTAACCTTAAAGGTGGCGGACCCAATATCAAAGACACCAATGGGCAGGTTTCCACAACCGATAAAGCATCCGCCCAGAGTAAAGTAGCTCAAGACATTCAAGTCATTCAATCAAATAAAGAGCAAACTCAAAAACTCGAAAATTTAAAATCACAAATTAATTTAAGCATCCAACAAGATCCTTCACTTGCTGGCCTAAAGAGTCAATTATTGATGGAAGTAGTAGACAATGGACTTCGCATCCAATTAATCGACAATCAGAATAAACCTATGTTTGATGTGGGCTCAGACAAGCTCAATCCAGGAATGGAATTAATTTTTGCCCAGATTGCTAAACTGCTTAAAAATGTGCCCAATAAAATTACTATTGAAGGACATACTGATGCCCATCCCTACCATAATCCGGAGGAGCTTGAGTATACCAACTGGGAATTATCCACTCAAAGAGCCAATGCCGCTCGTCGCGCTCTGGTTAAAGCAGGCTTGGATCCTGATAGAGTCTTACGGGTATCTGGTTTTTCATCAACCCAGCTTCTTAATGCAAAAGATCCCTTTAGTCCTGAAAACCGACGCATTAGCATTATCGTCTTAAAACCAGGGGCGGAAAATAAGGTAATGAAAAATAATGCAATCGAAAATAAAATAATTAAGAAGTAGCCTGGGTGCAGCGAAGTGAAACCCGGGTTTCGGCCCTTCGGACTTTCACCCTGGCTACACATATCAAACAGAACACTAAATCGTAGAGGCGTTCAACATCCAACGTGCTTTTTCATGAGCAGCAATGCGTTCACTAAGCAAAGCAACTGTCCCTTCATCACCGTGTTCCTGAGCCAGTTTAATTGCTGCATTCAAATCTTTCGCTAAAGTCTCATGATCTTGGGCTAAATCACTTACCATTCGATTCGCATCAGCACTGGAATCGCCATCCTTAATCGTTTTTAATTGATTCAGTGCAGTAAATGTAGCGGGAGCCTTATGCCCCATGATTAAAATGCGCTCTGCAACAGCGTCCACAGCTTCTGCCAATTCCTTATATTGCATTTCAAACAATTCATGCAGGCTTTTAAAGTGTACCCCCTTAACATGCCAGTGATAATTTTGCGTTTTAAGGTATAGAGCATAAGTATCGGCCAAAACTACTTCCATTTTTTTAATTATTGTTCCCATTATAACTCCTGACTTTATAGTTCTCATTTATTGTGGATGATACGTTTCAAAAATTCCAGGCGCTGTTTACAATTCTCGCCATCCCTGTACATGTTAGGTATTCGTTAGCAAAAATGGCAGGTGTAGGGATGACATGAGTCGATACAGCCCTTACAAATAAAAAACCCGCCAATTAAGGCGGGTTTTTAAAGGAATAGGAATGAGAGAGGCTTACATCATGCCGCCCATGCCTCCCATACCGCCCATTCCACCCATGCCGCCCATGTCACCAGCAGCTTCATCTTTCTTTGGTAAATCAGCAATCATGCACTCAGTAGTCAGCATTAAACTAGCTACAGAAGCAGCATTTTGTAATGCCATACGAGTTACTTTAGTTGGATCCAAAATACCCATATCAACCATGTCACCAAATTCACCAGTCGCAGCATTGAAACCATAGTTATCTTTGTTTTCAGATACTTTGTTTACAATAACTGAAGCTTCATAACCAGCGTTTGATACGATCTGACGCATTGGCGCTTCAATCGCACGACGAAGAATGTTGATACCCATGTTTTGATCGTCATTGTCGCCTTTCAAAGAATCCAGAGCTTTTTGTGCACGAATTAAAGCAACACCACCACCAGCTACAATACCTTCTTCTACAGCAGCACGAGTAGCATGTAATGCATCTTCAACACGAGCTTTCTTCTCTTTCATTTCGACTTCAGTAGCAGCACCGACTTTGATAACCGCAACACCGCCTGAAAGCTTAGCAACACGCTCTTGTAATTTCTCACGATCATAATCAGAAGTAGTTTCTTCAATTTGAGCACGAATTTGAGTAATGCGCGCGTTGATTTCAGCAGCTTTACCTTCACCATCAATAATTGTAGTGTTTTCTTTGGTTACTACGATACGTTTTGCAGTACCCAAATCTTCTAAAGTAGCAGCTTCTAAGCTCTTACCAATTTCTTCAGAAATCACTTCGCCACGAGTCAGAATTGCGATGTCTTGTAACATTGCTTTACGGCGATCACCAAATCCAGGAGCTTTAACCGCGCACACTTTAACAATACCACGCATGTTGTTAACAACTAGAGTTGCTAAAGCTTCGCCTTCAACATCTTCAGCGATAATCAATAATGGACGGCCTGATTTTGCAACGCCTTCCAATACAGACAACATGTCACGAATACTAGAGATTTTCTTGTCAACCAACAGGATGAATGGATGCTCAAGCTCGCAAGTCATGTTTTGTTGATTGTTGATGAAGTATGGAGAAATATAACCGCGATCAAACTGCATCCCTTCAACAACAGATAATTCATTCTCAAGTCCATTACCGTCTTCAACAGTAATAACACCTTCTTTACCTACTTTATCCATTGCACTAGCAATAATAGAACCAATTGCTTCATCAGAGTTAGCAGAAATAGTACCTACTTGAGCAATTGCTTTATTGTCTTTGCAAGGCTTAGACATAGATTGTAATTTTTTGGTGATTGCAGTAACTGCTTTGTCGATACCGCGCTTCAGATCCATAGGATTCATACCAGCAGCAATTGCTTTGTACCCTTCAACAACAATCGCACGTGCCAATACAGTTGCAGTAGTAGTACCATCTCCAGCAGTGTCAGAAGTTTTAGATGCAACTTCTTTAACCATTTGCGCACCCATATTCATGAAGCGTTGGTCAAATTCGATTTCTTTTGCAACAGATACACCGTCTTTAGTTACAGTAGGCGCGCCGTAAGCTTTCTCTAATACCACATTACGACCACGTGGGCCCATAGTCACTTGTACCGCATCAGCCAATGCATTAACACCAGCTAACATTTGTAAACGGGCATCATCCCCAAAACGTAATTCTTTAGCCATTCTCTTTCTCTCCTAATGAAACAATTTACTTCTCAATTACACCCATGATGTCGTCTTCACGCATCACAACCAGTTCTTTCCCGTCGATTTTCACTTCAGTACCTGAGTATTTGCCAAATAGAACAACATCACCCACTTTTACTGCTAAAGCGCGAACATCACCGTTGTCTAATATCTTACCAGCACCAACAGCAACGATTTCACCACGCATTGGTTTTTCAGTAGCGCTATCTGGAATAACAATACCACCTGCTGTAGTACGTTCTTCTTCCATACGACGAACAACAACTCGATCGTGTAAAGGACGAATTTTCATGCTTCTATCTCCTGATTAATTAATCTTTAAAGTCAATTTGCAATGTTACTGACTGACATATGGGGGCTAGGAAAGGAGTTTCAAGGGTAAAAATAAAAAAAATTTTAGCTTTAATTTTTTTCACACCATACAATGTTCTGATATAGTTACAATATATATTAAGCCTCCTGCACCCAGACTACATTTATTATAAAGGTTTCATAATGAGAAAATGGTTTTTATTGTTGCTTTGTTTTATAACCACATTTGCTCTGCATGCAAACCCGCTTCCTGCTGCAGAAGTATTTCATGTCAATGTCACTACGGTGGATCCTAATACGTTCGCCATCAATTTTCAGATAAAACCCAATTATTTTCTTTATAGTGAACGTATTAAATTAAGTACCAAACCCAACAGTGCAATTCAATTAGGTACTCTTCGGCTTCCTCCTACAGAGAAAAAAGTAGATAAGCAAGGACATGTGTATACCGTCTATCGCAATCAAATCACCATTCCTGTAGGTATTTTAGGAAATAAACCTGGAAAAGCTTTAGTTGATTTACACTATCAAGGATGCTCAGATGATGGCTTTTGTTATGCACCGGAAATCAAAACGATTCAGCTAACTATTGATGACAGTTTGGCTTTAACACAAGCGAGCCTGGAGCAACCAAGCAATACTCAGCCAGCTGTCACCGAAGAACCTCAAAACGATGGAATCACAAAAGTCTTCTCAAGCAACAACTGGCTCCTCATTTTGATTACTTTTTATGGTTTTGGTTTGCTGTTATCGTTTACGCCATGTATCTTACCTATGGTTCCAGTTTTATCTGGAATTATTGTTGGTCATGGTAAGACCATTACGACGAGAAAAGCTTTTTTCCTTTCATTAAGCTATGTGCTCAGCATGTCAATTACCTATGCAATCATTGGTGCTGTAGTTGCTTTACTGGGCGCCAATCTGCAAATTAGCATGCAATCACCATGGGCTATAGGTGTATTTAGCCTGATTTTTTTGCTATTGGCGTTATCCATGTTTGGATTTTATGAATTCAAGTTACCGCATTCCTGGCAAGCAAAAATACATGGTTCCAGCAACCAAAGAGGTGGCCACTATGTTGGGGCCGCAATCATGGGCTGTTTATCTACCCTAATCCTTTCACCTTGTGTTACAGCACCATTAATTGGGGTATTAACTTACATTGCCCAAACCGGAAATATTCTTTTAGGCTGTCTGACCTTATTTGTTTTAGGCCTGGGAATGGGAACCCCCTTACTTCTCATTGGTACTTCTGCTGGTCGTTGGTTGCCTGAAACAGGCAGTTGGATGAATACCATCAAAGCGCTGTTTGGTATTATTTTTATTGCTGTTGCCATTGAGCTCATTTCGCGAATTGCGCCCCCCTTAGTCCGAATGATCTTATGGGCCAGTTTGCTTATTTTTTCAGGAATTTACTGCGGTGCGCTCACTTATTCAGCAACACATCGCGAAAAGTTCAATCAAGGAATGGGGCTCATTCTACTAGTCTATGGTTTCTTGATTTTGGTTGGCGCCAGTATGGGGGCAAGCAATCCGTTACAACCTTTAACCACGGCACAATCAGCAAATGCAGTACCAGTTAACGCTCCTGTTAAAACACTACAAAAACAGAATCTAAGCATCATAAAAGAAGCTTTAGCTGATGCTGAAGGCACACCGGTGATGCTTGATTTTTATGCTGACTGGTGTACATCCTGCAAAGTTATGGAAGCAACAACGTTTAAAGACCCTCGTGTACAAAAAGCTTTAGCTCGTTTTACAGTCATTAAAGTAGATGTCACAACAAACACAACGGAAAATAAAGCCCTACTCAAGTACTTTGATGTTGTGGCACCGCCAACGTTTATATTTTTTGATGCGCAAGGCAAAGAACTGAATAATCTCAAGTTGGTTGGAGAAGTATCTGCAAATAAATTTTTAAAAACGCTAAAACAAATAGACTGAAATGAAACAGCTAAAACGCCCTGGCTCAGCTGTCATGCCCCACGCAGGCAGGGAATCCATCCATGGTCTAGCACTATTACTTTGTACCCTCTAATTGCTATGCAATTTAGGTTCTTTATCTTGATGAAACAGAGCCTCCATTTTCGGGCTGCCTCCAAAATATTGGCTGTTTGCCATTGTGTAAACGTCCATATTATTTATCAATCCCCCCTAGCCTGATTGCTTGCAACCAGGGCCTCTTCTACCGTTATTTTTCGAGCATGCTTACAGTCAGGCATATGTTCACGTAAAAAAATGATACTCCAATAATTTTATCCCTAATCCTGTCGACAAAAATACTCAATAAGAGGTATAATTCGTTCACTTTTTTTACAGTTAGAGTTTTATGAATCATAAAGTAGGTTTTGTTAGCCTGGGTTGTCCCAAAGCGCTGGTAGATTCCGAACGCATTATTACCCAGTTGCGTGCACAGGGATATGAATTAGTGTCCAGTTATCAAGATGCAGGTGTTGTAGTAATTAATACCTGTGGGTTTATTGATAGCGCCGTTAAAGAGTCTCTGGATACTATTAAAGAAGCAATGGCCGAAAACGGACGTGTTATTGTTACGGGTTGTCTAGGTGCCAAAGCCGAGATCATCAAAGAGGCGTGCCCTGATGTGCTGCATATTAGCGGCGCACATGCCTATGAAGAAGTCGTTAATGCAGTTCATCAGCACCTGCCTCCCCCTGCAGATCCTTTTACGCAACTGATTCCACCACAGGGCATTAAATTAACGCCACGCCATTATGCCTACTTAAAAATATCTGAAGGCTGCAATCAAAAATGTACGTTTTGCATTATTCCTACCATGCGTGGAAAATTGCAAAGTTACCCAATGGCACAAGTATTAACTGAAGCTCAAAAATTAAAAGATGCAGGTGTTAATGAAATTTTAGTGATTTCCCAAGATACAAGCGCTTATGGTGTGGATACCCGTTATCAACCTATAAACTGGAAAGGAAAAGACGTTGACACACGTTTTTACGATTTATGCGAACAATTAGGGGAATTAGGTATTTGGATCCGTCTGCATTATGTATACCCTTACCCACATGTAGATGAGATTATCCCTTTAATGCGAGATGGGCTGATTCTTCCATATTTAGATATCCCATTACAACACGCTAATTCACGAGTGCTTAAAGCAATGAAGCGACCTGCAAGTAGTGAAAATACTTTGCTGCGTATCGCTTCCTGGCGAGAAATTTGCCCGGATATTACATTACGTTCGACCTTTATTGTCGGCTTTCCTGGAGAAACAGAAGCAGAGTTTGAGGAATTACTCGACTTTCTTGAGGAAGCTCAATTAGATCGCGTGGGATGTTTCAAATACTCTCCTGTTGAAGGCGCGAAAGCGAATGAGTTAAGCGACCCAGTGCCAGAGGAAGTTAAAGAAGAGCGCTACCATCGCTTCATGCAATTACAAGCAGAAATTAGCCGTGATAAATTAGAGAATAAAATTGGCGGTGTGCAAACCGTATTAATTGATGAGGTCAATTCAGAGCAAATTATTGCACGCAGTCAAAGCGACGCACCAGAAATCGATGGTCTCGTTATTTTGCCACCAACTCCTGGCATTAAAGTGGGCTCTTTTGCTGAGGTCGTTATTACCGATAGTGATGATTATGATCTCTATGCAGAATTCACAAATATAGCCAGTTAACTTGATACCTGGGTTTCGCTGCGATATATCCAGGCTACATTTATTATTGTAGCCTGGGTGCAAGCGAAGCCGTAACCCGGGTTCTTTATATCGATTTACTGCAATTGATTAAAAAGTTCTTTACACACGCTCAATATCTCATCCTGCATATTTTTTTGGCTCATCACTCCTGGACGCAGTAAATTCTGATGCAATAATTTATGGTGTTTCTTATATGCTTTCTTTAAAAGGCTATAGTGTTCTTTGCTTAGAACGCCTGCTAATAACAAATGCTGGAGTTGGCTTAATGTATGTGTATAACGAGCTAAAGAAGGATCACCCAAATGTAGGATTAAAAACTGTACTAAAAATTCCAAATCCAGTAACCCTTCAGAAATAGGATTCCTATCTTGGTATTGCTCCATTTTGGATCGCATCGCCAATACATCTTGCAGTAGTGTCGGTTTGTCACGCGCCAACAACAAAACTGATTTTTTTAACTGTATAAAGGTATGTCTAATCCGACTATGTCCGCTGAGAATGCGTGCTTTTAATAAGGCCTGATGTTCCCATGTCCATGCTTGATTTTTTTGGTATTCGACAAAGGCATCAACATGACTTACCAATAACCCGGCTGCTCCAGAAGGCCTAAGACGCGTATCTACCGTATACAAAACCCCAGACTGAGAGCGAGTAGTTAGCATATGTAAAATTTTTTGCGTTAAACGAGTAATCAATGCCTCCTCAGACAGTGGTGCCGAATGCAAAAACACCAAATCCAAATCAGAAGCATAATTCATTTCACGACTACCTAATTTTCCATAAGCAATAATTGCAAAGAGGGTTTTTACCTGCTGCATTTCCGGATATCGCATACACAATTGCTCACTGGCAATGATTAATACCTGGTTGACAATGACTTGAGCCACATCAGACAAAAATTGACCAATGCGTACGGCATTGCAAAAGCCATAAAGTTCTGCTCGTGCTGCCATTAACCAATTAGTTAACTTAAATTGACGCAGTATTTCTTCTTGTACTTCAACATCATGATGATGGGTTAATCTTTCAACTAATAGTCCTTGTAACTGATGCAATGATTGCGGGCGCCATTCTTCGTCCTGATCCAACAGGACTTCCAACAAAAAAGGTTGGTTCACTAATAAAGAGGTAATAAATGGACTTTGCGCAAACCAAAATAATAATTCAGTTAAAACCTGAGGATTCTCCGTTAACAAAGCAAGATAAGCGCTGCGACCTACTATATTTTCGAGTAAATGCATCACCTGCAATAACACTTCATCCGTTTTTTCAACATGCGTCAGTTCCGCAAGCAACATCACCATAAATCGGTCCAAACGCATACGCGCGCCTTGCGTAAGACGTCGGCAGCGAGGGCTGTGACGGAAAGAATGAATCATTTGATAGCAATGTGACGCATTTGCGAAACCTAAACTAGTAAGCAAATTAATTGCCATACTGGTTTCGACATGCCCTTGCCAAAGGCTAGCTAATTGATTTGCTAATAATCTTTTCTCATCTTCATAATCTTTGACCTTACCAAGCACTGAATGAAACGCATAACTAATAATGCGTTGATATTTATGCAATTTATTAAGCAAATCCTCCCAAGACAAATAGCCCATAGCCAAAATAATTTGTTCTTGTTTCACCAGATCTTCGGGTAAAGAGTGGGTTTGCTGATCATTTAAACTCTGAAGTGTATTTTCGAGTTTACGTAAAAACAAATAAGCTTGTTTTAAAGCATCGGTGTGCGGTAATAATTGTTCTCGCTTTAAAACAGTAAGTGCGAGCAGAGCATTTTGTACTTGTAATTGCGGTAAACGACCACCACGAATTAACTGAAAATTTTGAATAACAAACTCGACTTCCCTGATCCCGCCTTTGCCACGCTTTATATCATCTAATCGTGGATTTAATTGCACTTCCCGCTCAATCATAGCCTTCATACTACGTAATGATTCAATCACACTAAAATCCACATAGCGTCTGTAAACAAATGGTACAATCAAACGCTCAAACCAGGGGAGCACCTCATCCGCTGTTTCAGTAATAACCCGTGCCTTCACCATAGCATAGCGTTCCCAATCACGACCCTGCTCTTGGTAATAAGTTTCCATTGCAGCCAAGCTAGAAACCAGTGGGCCACTGTCTCCATTGGGGCGTAAGCGTATATCGACTCGAAAAACAAAGCCATCAGGAGTTACATTTTGTAACGTCTGCACGAACTGTTGTACTAAGCGACTAAAATAGTGCTGATTATCGATGCGCTCCTCACCATCAGTTTCTCCCACCACTGTATAGGCAAAAATGAGATCAATATCTGAGGAGTAATTTAACTCTCTACCTCCTAATTTCCCCATGGCTAGAGTAAATAATTCGACTTCATTTCCTTTTTCATCGCGTGGAACACCATAACGCCGGGATAATTCCAGTTTGCAATAATTGATTGCATGCAAAATAAGCGCATCAGCGCAATCAGACCATGCACGCATAACCTGTGCCGTACTGGCAATATCTGCTAGTTCAAGAAGAAGTAACCGCAAAAAATGGGTGTTACGAAATTGCCGCAATGTACGAAAATAAGCCGCCTGAGGCAAACTAAATGACACGGCCTGCAAACAGTGAAAATAATCCTCTCGAGACAACAAAGAACGACATTCATCATCTTGGAGTAATGTTTTTAATAATTGAATCTGTCGACATGCATAATCACTAACAAGGAGTAGCTCGATGACCTTGTCATGCAGGGGGTGTTGTAAATCCGCCAGATGTTTTTCAATGAACCATGCTTTTGATTCCAATAGCTTAGGGATTTCCATTTGCATAAATTTTATATTTTTCATTCCCAAAATTAATACTCTCGTTATAATCTATAAAAATCAATAATAATTTCATATTAAAAATGACTCGATTAATTCTCATTGCATTTATTTGTTTCACATCATCACTGTTTGCCCTAGGCGAACCACTCAATGTAGGGATTGAAAGTTTTGACCCGCCATTCGTCATGCAAGGAACCCACAAAGAAGCCTATGGCTTTGATGTGGATATGATGAACAATCTATGCAAAATTATGAATAGAACGTGCGTCTTTCATGTCATGCGTTTTGATAAATTAATTGATGCAGTGGCTAACAATAAATTAGATGTTGCAGTCAGCTCAATCACGATTACTAATGAACGTGCAAAAATAGTCAATTTCAGCTTACCCTATCTACTCAGTTACTCTCGATTTTTAGGAAAACGATCCAATTCAAAAGAACCGTTTAGCCTGGATCTTTTAAACAAGAAACGAATAGGATTAGAAACCGGTACTGTATTTTTAGAACAACTAAAGCAAATGGGCGTTAATAATCCTAATGTTAAGGAATATTCCGGTATTGAGGACCAACTCGCAGCCTTGAGCAATGGCGCTGTAGACATCATTCTAATGGACAATGCGACCGCTATTTATTGGGCATCTAACTCTGGAGATATGTTTCAATTAATGGGACCGCCCTATATGTATGGATATGGTTATGGAATAGTCATTAATCCTGCTAATGCAGACTTATTAACGCAGCTAAACCAAGCACTAGTCCAATTTCAAAATTCCGATGAATACAAACAAAATTACAATAAGTATTTGTTTGAATTCTAAAAAATAACCTGGGTGCAAAGCCAACGAGGCCGAAACCCGGGTTTCGCTGCGCCGCACCCAGGCTAGAAGTAGATTTATGAATAGAGCATTTAGTAGATTATCCCCTAAGGGACCGAGAAAATTTAATGCAATGTTTGTCCCTGAGTCAAACAACGCGTGATAATTTGCCGAGTTACAAAGTCACCCTGGCTCACGCCATACATTGAATTAAAATGCTTTGCTAAAACGATAACCCAACCAGACAAACGAAAATCCATTTTTTTCTCCGCTTGATCCACAACAATTTCAAAAAGACCTAACGAATCACTTTCACGTTCACTAGCGTACTCTTCCATAATCACGCGGGCAGCTTGTAAATCTTTGTCTCTGGTAGGCCAGTTTTGACTCATATTATTCTTCCTAAAAAGCATGATTAGCTTTCTGTAATTTGGCTATCATAATTGAGATAACCTCCAAATTACAAGTGCTGAAATAAAGACACATTGTCTCATATTTTGACCAAATTTTCAAGATACAAAGCATTCTGGAAAACCTGAACGTGAGCTTATTAAGAACCACAATCTTAAAAAAATCGATTTGAATGCAAACTCTTTAGTTTAACATCATGGAATGTTTTTCCAAGACAGCATATGATATACCTATTCGCCCAAATTAGAAAAATACTCTATGACTTATCATATTTTACCCTCGATTTTGTCTGCTGATCTCACGTGCCTAGGCAACGAAGTAGAAGCCGTTATGAATGCAGGAGCTGATTTCATACATTTTGATGTAATGGATAATCATTATGTTCCCAATCTAACATTTGGCCCTGCTTTCTGTGAGGCCTTGCTCAAACGTTTCCCTAAACTTCCCATCGATGTCCATCTCATGGCTGAACCTGTAGATACATTAATTGAGGCATTTGGGAAAGCAGGAGCAAAACGAATTAGTATTCACCCCGATGCAACAATACATTTGGATCGCAGCTTAAAATTGATAAAAGATTTAGGATGTGAGGCAGGACTTGTATTAAATCCAGCAACCCCTATTGAGGTGCTGACATGGTGCGCCCATAAACTCGATTTTGTATTGGTAATGACCGTAAATCCTGGTTTTGGCGGGCAAAAAATTATCACGGAAATTATCGATAAAATCCCTCAAATTCGTAAACTCTATCCCCACATTGATCTGTGTGTCGATGGTGGAGTAACCATAGAAAATATTGCTACTTTAGCCCGTGCAGGAGCAAACCAATTTGTAGCCGGTGCTGCGGTATTCAAAAGCAAAAATTATAAAGAAACAATTGACTCCATGCGCCAACAATTGGACTCTGTTACCAAAGGTTAGATTGAGCCAATATGAATGATTTTAAACGAATCTAAACCCACGTCATCACGAGCACAGCAAGGGATGACATGGTAGCAAATATCAATGGACCTTAATGAAGATAAGTTATGAAAAAAGTTATTTTACTCTTTTGCAGCATTATTAGTTCCCAGACGTGCATTGCGCTCTCAGGTGAAGCGTACATGGAACGTTTTAACACTTATTTGTCTTTTAGCCAAAATCTTCCTACAACTACGCCCAGTACCGCATTTTTGGATTTTATTAAAGGAACCACTCCTTTATCCACGAAACTACGCGAAAAATGGTTGTATGAATTAGCCAGAAACAAGGATTGGACGAGCTTTAGCCAATACTACCAACCTTCTAATGATTTGAATCTTGCTTGTTATGAACAAATAGCAAACTACAACACGGGCAAGCAGCAAGAGGCATTAAAAGCGTCCATTCCACTGTGGTTAAGCGGTGATTCAATGCCTCCTTCATGCAATAGTTTATTTGACTTGCTTTTGAAAGATAATAATTTTAATCAAAATTTAATTACACACCGAATTAACTTGGCTTTAGATAGGCGCAATATCCAACTCGCCCGATATTTGTTAAAGCAATACAAAACACCCCATGCATCTGAGTTAAATGCTTTAAACGTTGTGTATCAAAACCCAGCAAACATCAGCAAGCTAAATCCAGGCGGATTAAATAGTGAGATCTACCTTTATGGCCTTAAACGAATGGTCTCTATTAATATGGATAAAGCACTGACGCTATGGCAACAAAGTAAAACGCAAAAAATGCTTAATCAAGCACAACAACAAGCTTTTTTAGCCCATGTAGCACTTTATAGAGCCATGCGCAATCACGAAGACGCTTTGCAATGGTTCGCCAAAGTAAAACCTCAATATTACAATGATGTTTTACTGGACTGGCAAATACGTTTTGCATTAAAACGCAAAAACTGGGCACAAGTTACCGCATTAATTAATGATTCAAAACATAAAGATGAACCGTGTTGGCAATATTGGCTAGCACGTTCTTTAGAAGAACAAGGAAAAAAAGCAGAAGCAAAAGCAATTTATGAGCCTTTAGCGAAAAACAGACAATATTATGGCTTTCTTGCCAGTCTTCGCCTCAATAAAACGCCCAGTTTTACCAATGAAAATCCAACAACAAATCTGGATGTATTGAAGCCCTACCAAGCATTTATTGATCAAATTCAGACACTCTACTTGAACAAACAAACGCTACAAGCATCGCGCTTACTTAATGATTTTATTAGTGAGCTGCCTAAAGATGAGGCAAGCGCTCTGGTTTATTGGATTGATCAGAAGCTGCAATGGCATGGGAAATCTGTTTACTTAAGTAATAACGAGACCCTAAATAATCAACTGTCGTTAAGATTTCCTTTGGCTTATAAAGACAGCATTTCCCTCTACTCTAAAAAATATGCTGTTGCTCCAGAGTTTATTTACGCCATTATTCGTCAGGAAAGTGGCTTTAGAGATGACGCAACATCTTCAGTAGGCGCTCGCGGTTTAATGCAAGTCATGCCTTATACTGCCAGGGTGGTCTCCAAAGCAGATAAAATTCCATATAATGATCAAAAGCAGTTATTTCTGTCCCAAAAGAACATCAATATTGGCGTGGCGTATTTAAAACAACTTAAAAAACGATTCGACAATCACCCGATCCTCATTGCTGCAGCATACAATGCAGGGCCCAAACAAGTCGTTTATTGGTTAAGGACGCACCCACCTAAAGAAATTGATGTATGGATAGAAACCCTACCTTGGCAAGAAACACGGAATTACCTAAAAAATATTATGGCTTTTTATGTAGTGTACCAATATCGTCTGGGTCAAAAACCTAATATGGGTAATTTCTTAGAGCCATTATAATGATGATGTTTTGTAGCCTGGGTGAAGCATAGCGAAAACCCGGGTTATGAAAGCATGATTCTTATTCGAATCCTCGGGTTACGGCTTCGCCTCTACCCAGGCTAGAAAGCGCGATACATAGAGAGCGCTGTAAAAATTTATTGTATCACAAGAAATTAGTAAGTTAGTGTCTACCTATCAAGTCCCATTCTACTGGGTCCTGATTACAATATCTTCTCTTTACCGCCCAATAATCGATCAAATAATGAATAATTTGATCTATAATTATACAATTAAGATGGAATTGGTAATACAATTATTGTATGCCTTAAGGGCGATTTTTATGATAAAGACTACCTGCTCTATGTGTCTCTTAGGAACAATGCTTATTTTAAACGGATGCGCTCCAACCGCTTATGTTGTTGGAACCTCAAATCCACCAGCCAACTACACATTTACTCGTGGATATAATCCCCCACAAGCAGCTTATCCCGATGTCCCCTTAGATGCCAACACCTCAATAGATAGCAATGCGATTGTCCAACAGGAAAATGCGATTAACGCCATGAATGACTCTATTGCCATTACACAACAGCAAAACGCGGCCGCACAACAGCAAGCAATTCAACAACAAATGAATATAATGGCACTACCTCGATAAATAGAGGCAGCTGCAATCATTAAGATAAATTAGGATGCAAACAGAAACACTGCTTGCGGATTAAGAGAGACTTACAGATGCAGCGCATTGATTTTCAAAAATATGATGGTAACGTATTATGCTATTGAACCCTTCAACATCTGCATCAGACAATTCTGTTTGAGCCACTAAGCACAACATCATTTCCAATTCATCCTCATCGAACTCAGTAAGCAAAGGAAGTCGGCTTAATTCGTCAATGACTTCTTCACGATTTAATATATTATCTTTTTGACAGACTATTTCAAAATTTTCTTCATTTAACTGATCCGCACGATGCAAAATTTTCATAAAGTGAAATGCACCAATACCTAATTGACTTACTATGGCTAAACATTCAGGATTAGAGAAATTAATAAATTGTGCATCACGTAATAACAAAATATTTTTAGCGAAGATATTAGCATTTTTCGGATTTGCTTCGAGCATCGCAAAATAGTCAGGGAATAGCGAGTGTTCTGCAATAAGCTTTGTAGCTCCTTCATAAATTCTATCGATATATGCTTCTTGTCTTAGAAGAATATCTACCATCTCAGGGTAAAAGAGGTTGTTTTCCAATACTAAATCAAGCAAATTAATAACCGTATCCATACGCTCTGCCGTAATTGAGACAGCATTAAGTTTCTCTACTAAAGCGGAGCTCTCATAGGCGCGTTCTTGAAGATTAATCAACAATTGCGAAATCTTGTGTGCTTGTGCAGGATAAGCAAGCAATAATTTAAAAATATCAGGATCAAGCAAATCTCCCTGTGTTAAATCACGTACGCTTTGAGCAACAGCTTCATCAAATGGAGCCGCATTAAATAAAAGCGGCATTGAAAGAGTTCTGGGATCAATATTTACTTCTTTTTTTATCAATTCCAGCAAATTGACCACTCTACCAATTTGAGAAATATTATTTGCAATGAGTCGAGCAAGTCCATCAGTCAAGTCAATTTCGAGCTCTTTAAGGACCTTAAATAAAGAAATCAAACGGTTACCATAATCAGGGTTTGCTTCAAGAAGAGCTATCATTTGTGGATCATTTCCTAGATTTAATTTTCTCAAACGTTCCACAAAGGAAGCACCAGGTGAATTAGTTATTGCTGTGGCGGTACCAGGTTTTAAGCTGGTAATCATTCTATTTGTACTACTGTCTGTCACAGTCATAACTGTCCCTTAATTGATCTCTAAGGGCATAAATATAACACAAATGAGTGTATTAAAGCAATTTTGCATGGGTTACAAATGGGGTGTAATTGTTAAAACATGCTTTTGGATCATTTCGATCAATTCATTGCAATCGGTATCAGAACCAGGTTCTTTAGTTATTAAAATCAACATTTGTTCTAACTCGCCTTTCTCAAATGCAACGAATAGAGGAAGATTACTTAAAGATTCGATGACTTCAGGTTTATTCAGTATCGGATTATGCTGGCACACTTTTTTATAATGCTCTGCATCTAAGATACCTGCTTGCTGCAAGTGCATCAACAAATGAAACGCGCCAGCTCCCAATCTACTTGCAATTAAAAGATCCTCTGTTTTTTTATAATCAATGAGTGAGGTGCTATGTAGTAGCAAAATAATATTAGCGAGAATATTGGCATTTTTTGGCGCTTTTCCGATGGTATCTAAATAACTTGCTGCCAACTTATTTTCTACGGCAAGCTTTTTCGCTCCCTCATAAATATTACTTATATGCTCTTGCTGAGCTAAAAAAATGTCCAAACATTCGCTGTAATAGAGATTTTTATTTAAAAGTAGAGTAAGCAACTCAATCACTGTATTCATTTTTTTTGAATGAAATTTACCCAGCTTTTCAACTATTTTTTCAGTAGGATAAGCATGTGCTTGAAAGTTAATGATTAAATCAGCAAGTAAGTACGATTGCTCAGGATAAGAAAACATTAGTTTTAAATTGGCTGTACCAATTGCATTATGAGCGATAAGTTGACGAATCCCATGAATGAGAGTGGTTTCTGACTTTGCAACTTGAAACAAAACCTCGGGTGCAATAATTGCAGTGTCAATGCCAGCTTCATGCATAAACTCTAATAGATGAACCACATAGCCCGCATTAGCAGCGTTACTTGCAATAGTCTTATGGAGTTTATCATTAAGCGCAATATTATATTTTTTTAATGCCTTGAATAAAGAAGTCAATCGATTCAGATATTGAGGATTCGCTTCAAGAGTGTGCATCATGTCTTCATCAGGCTCTAAACCTAATTGACTTAAGCGTGCCATGATTTTACTTCTCGCTTCAGTTACTTGATTAAACTTAATATATGCCATATACCGCCTCACTATCCTGTGTCGTTTGACAGCTATAAAAAATCTTTATCTATTATTTCTGATTTTATCATCAAAAGGGGCACCAAGGTCAAAATATTATCAAATAAATATATTTTAAATACCCTATATGAAGAAATAACGACAATGGCCCGCTGTCAGAAGCATAGTCCTATACCCTATTTATCTAGCTACCTGCAACACTCACACCACAAAGTGATCAATTTACATTCAATAAAGACGCTTAATAGTCACTTAATATTCTTTTTGTATAATTGCCAACATTAAGTAAGCTGTGTACTAGGTTATCCAATTAAACAATAAAAGTACTTAATGGTTGCTTAATATTAATTATGTATAATCGGAAAACATTAGGTTCGATAATCACCTATGTTTCTAAATATAATTTATAAGGACCTTGATTATATTTTTATATTTAAAAAATATTCTATGGGGAGATTCTTATGGGCGCCAACAGCGAAATTGTTAGAAAACAGATTGCAGATCTTAGGGATTACACAGACACAGTTGCAGCAGTTCATTTATTAAAAGAAGTTGTAACCAACGGAGCAGTGGTTACAGTAGGTTCAGCAAAAGAGATTATTGCTGTAGAAAACTCAAAAAAGGATCCTAAGATTGGAAATGTTGTCAAAGCAATTTTGGCAAAAGCAGGCAAGCCCGGAGAAGAAAGAAGCCAATGGACTAAGAAAGCAGACGAAAAGTTACATCTTGAAGCTGCGATTACAATTGGTGGTGCTGTATATACAGTAGATTTTACTTACGATGGTATCAAAGACGAGCAACAAGAATACACGGTTAAAATAACCAGCAAATTAGATGCAGAAGTGAGCAGAGGTAAATTATTCTTCGATCATGACCATTCCGCCACTGTTAAATTAACCTATGATAGAGTAGGTGATCTTCACGCAGTAACTAAGAAAGGTTTAGCTGTTGATACTAAATCGTTTGTTCCTCATGCATATCAAAATGAAATATTAGCCAAATTTTCTGATAGCTTGGCCGCAGGAAAAGAACAACGTCTTGCCGTCATGGGAACAGGTTCAGGCAAAAGTATTGTAATGGCAGGTATTGCACAGGCAGTTGGGCGCACGGTCATGATTGTTCCTGATAAGACACTAGTTGATCAGCAATCATCTGAAACCCAAAAAATGTTAGGTGCAGGTAAGGTCGGAGGCAGCACACATGTTCCTACCGTATTTACTTTGGAAACGATTAAACCCAACGTTGATGTGGATTGGGACGGTTTGAAGGACGATTTAAGTGACATGGAAGAGGAAGACAAACAAAAAATTAGAGCATATTTTGCCAAAGTAATTGCAGGTACTGAGCATTTTGATCAAGTTGTTTTGCAGGCGGAACATCCATTATTCAAGATCATCGCTGGCGAAATAAAAGATTCAATGGTGTTAATTGATGAAAGCCATCGCCATACATTTACTGAAGAAGATACACAAATTTTGCAAAGATTGAAAGCTCGCAATTCAATTCTAGCATTAACAGCGACACCAACTTCGAAATTGTATGATCTCTTTACTGGTACGCCTTTAGATGATTTAAGTCTTGGTGCTGCAATTGAGTTAGGAACAATTCGTCCGATTAAGCCTGAAGTAGCTTATTTAGAAGAAAAAGATTTGATTGATCAAGCAGTGATTCATTACTTTGATGATTATTATCTCCAAGAGGGAATGGTTGGTTATGTTGATCCGGTCGAATTAAAAGCACAAATTAAAAAAGCGACAATGGGAATTGAAGACGCTGTGGCGCAACAACAAGCCATTGAACAAGCTTTAGAGTTGAACCGCATTCGTGCTCAACGCAACATGGGTTTTTCTGATGACCAAGCAACTCGTGAGAAATTAGCTGAAACCTATCAGAAGCTTGCGAATGGAGATAGACCTACCCTGGAAAAATATCAAGGGAAAGTAGCAGAGCTCCGCAAAGAGTCTGAATCTCAAGCAAGAGTGCAATTGGCCAAAAAATTTGGTGCTGTCGATGAACTGGAATTACGTAGACAAGTTCCTTTACGTGCAGTGAATTTAAAAAATGATATCGATATTGAACAACAAAAAGACATTCAAAGAACGGTCAATAGCTTTGCTCTTGCACTTATCTTTAATGAAAAGTTCACTGATATTGCTGAGAAAGACAGATCTCACAAGCTTGATGAATATTTAAAAGAATGCGATGAGCATATCAAGAAATACAAAACAAAAGATGGTGAGATACCTCCTCCGTTTTTAAGCAAGCTTAAAGCCTGTGAAGACGCAGATAGGATAAAATTAAATACAGCTTTGACGAAATTAGGACCACCTATTTCCAAATTGCCTACTGCGCAAAAAGAAGCAATGGTTAAATTAATTTTGGACAGAGCAGAAGCAATGGTAGCTAAGATCAAAACGTCAAATCCTATTTCTGATGTGGTAACTCATGCTACTCCTGTTGATTTAGTTGCCTTAAAAGCAACTGAAGGTTATGCCAGTGCAATTGATATGAAGACGAAACAGTCTATAATCGACGAGCAGCTTGCGCAAATTGAAGTTGGTCTGAGAACACATATTGTTGCAGATGAAGTAATTGCTACAGGTGTGAGTATTCGAGATATCTTAAATGTGCAAGTTATCAATAGTCATTCGCCAGTTGTTGAGTCGAATATCAATGCGATTAACGGAATACTGTCAGGACCTCAGGCAACTGGACGTTGCGTACGAAATAAAGATGTTTCAGCTCGTGCTCAACAATACATTGATAAGCGATATCAAGATAAAGGTCTCGTTCTTACTGTAGATGATATCATTGATCCTAAAGATTCAGCCGCAAAAACAAGAGAAGTGATGCTGAATCGAGAGGAACAAGCAAAAAAAGAGGCGAAAGCGATTGTTACACTGCAAAGTGTAATAAGAGGGTTCCAAACTTTTACCTTGTTCCAACAAAGTGTCCCTTTACATCAAAAGATTGTGGAGCTTTCTCAAAAACTGGAAGTACTCGATGGCCTATTAAAGGACAAAGAAAAAAACAAGAGTACGAAAAAAGAACTTCAGGCTAAAGTTGCCGAAGTAGGTGCTAGTGAATCAGAATCTATTCTTAGGGAACTTGATAGGCTTGAAAAGGAATTAGAAATTGTACCAGGAAGAAAAAAAGGCGCCCAACTTCCAACTGAATATGCTCGCAATCCGGTTCTGTTTTTAACGTGGGTTAAAATAAAACTTAAACAAGCAGAGCTCGAAACGTCAACAACCGTTGTCAAGCAAACTATTCAGGAACTTGGAGAGGAAGTAGAACAACTAGAAAAATCTATAGTTGAACTGAAGCAAGCTATCCAAGAAGGGACTATGCAGTTGAGTAAACTGAAAGAGCAAGAAGCTCGATTGTTAGAACAAATGCAAGAGCTCAACAGACAATTCCAAGTTTAAATAGCTTTAAGTTGTACTTCATTAAAACCTCCGCCTAGGCGGAGGTTTTTTATTTCTACGAACTGGATTTCTGCTACAAATTTAATCCAACACCATTCACAAGTATTCACTCATCCTTAATAACCAAGTAGATTAGAAGAACTAAAAAAGTAATAAATAGATGAAAAGCCGTTGTTAGAGCCCCTCTAAACAATGAAGACATCCATAGACCAAACCACTCACCTGCTATAGACATAAAAACCACTTGCCAAGTTAAAAAGCCTAATGTGAGGCCGGCTACCGCCCAATTTTTAGCTCCATTAAAAATCAATGCACTTTCATGCCGCACTTTAAATAACTTCCAAGCGCCTGCAGCACAAAGCACCATGGTTAGGATTTCTAAGCCAATGATCATAAGATAGATTGTGTGCTGCACTATAGGATTGAAAATTGCGCGATAACCAATTCGCGAGTCCGCAAAGATGTCCGTCATCGCCAATGTATGTTCTACCAGAACATAGTTCGCCTTATAATCGGTAATATTACCTAAGACAACAAGAAAACAGTAAAAAGCAAGTGCTACAATACAAAGTATCTTCGATATTCTTATCATTATGGTCCTGTCGTATTTCTCACAAAACGTGACAATACATGATTGGTACGTACTGAGGATTCTCGTAACGCCTCACTTGGGCTTAGAAAACCTGCAAACATCGCTTCCAAAACCTCATCGTTAATACCGCGAATCTGATTTTGCGGACCAAAACGTGGTAACGGTTTTTCCTGCAAGTCCCCGGCTAAATCCGTACGCGCCATCAATAAAGTTGGATGATGACTGCTTCGCAAAATATTAGCATAGATACCTTGTAAACCTATGGGGACATAACCTGTATGCTCATGCCAATGCTTTTGGGTCTCGGGTTTCACGATAAATGCAAAAAATTGAGCGATTCCTTTATACTGTTCCTTGGTCTGTCCCGCTACGGCCCATAATGCTGCACCGCCAGCAACATTTGCATGTCGTATCTTACTCACTTTTGTATCCAAAGGCATGCTGGAAATTCCTAACCGGAAAGGAACTAAAGCGGACAAACTATTATAAGCACCAGATGATTGGCTCAACAAAGGGCAAACACCACTGGTAAATAAAATAGTGGCATCATCTACCCTTCCTGCATAGCGAAAATAATGCAATGTATGCCACCGTTTTAAACGCTTAAAATGACTGCCTAATTGCGGGGTATTAAACACAGCGCGTGCGGGATTTTCTTGAGTTAATGGCAATCCATGAATTGCTAAAAAGGATTCAAAAAGCACCCAACCTGGGTACGCGGTTGTATAAGTACAATCATAGCCTGCTTTTTTTAACTTCTCTGCCAATACTTCCATCTCAGACCAAGTGCGTGGGAAATTCACTTGGGAGTAACCTACCTTGGCAAGAATATCTTGATTGTAATACAAGGTTGCAACCGAAAGATTAAAAGGTAAAGCCATTAATTGCCCATCTTTACTATAAAACTCACGAATAGATTGAATAAAATCTTCTTTAGGCAAGCTTATTCCTTGCTCTTGCATCAGCTCATCTACTGGTTTGATTACGCCCTTAGGCGACTCCATAATGGCATTTCCCACTTCAAAAACCTGTACCATGGCAGGTGGATGATGTGCTTTGAATGCAGCGGCAAAGCTCGTTAATGTCTCTACATAATGGCCCTTATAAACGGGTTTAATTATGTATTCATTTTGACTTCGGTTAAAATCATCGGCAAGTAGGCGAACTTCATCACCCAAATGTCCAGCCATTCCATGCCACAACAGCAGTTCAACCGGTTTTGCATGGGCTGATAGAGTAAAGAAGATGCCGACTAAAAGAAGAATTAATTTTTTCATGCCAATAAGTCTGGATAATCACTAAAAATCGCATCAACACCCCAAGCAAATAGCTTATTAGCCAAGCGTCTGCGATTCACCGTATATGCACAGAGAACATAACCTGCTGCTTTAATTGCTTTAGCACGCTCTTCTGTTAAAACTCTGCGATTAAAATGAATTGAAAAACATTCTAATTGCTTGGCTTTTTGTAACCATTGTTCATCCCAAGCATGCAGAAGTAAACCCAATGGCATTTCCGGAGCAATACTGCGACATAAAACCAAAGCATCCCAAGAAAAGCTAGAAACCAAGGGCAAATCTTTTCCCTGTGGCCAATAACGTTGAATGTGGCTCATCACGGCTACTGCCGTTTGTTCTGCAGTACCAGGATAGGGTTTAATTTCTATATTTGCTTGTACACCCGAAAAAGACAGCCACTTCAATGCCTCTTTAAAATGAGGAATACGCTCGCCTTTAAATTGTCGTGAAAACCAAGAGCCTGCGTCCAAAGATTGCACATAAGCAGACTCAACCTTGCCTACATCACCACGTCCATTTGTTGTTCTCTTTAAATTATCATCATGAATAACGAAAGGTTCTCCATCAACACTGCACATGACATCAAACTCAATGAAATGACATCCTAAAGCCAACGCCTTGTCGAATGAAGCTAATGTATTCTCAGGAGCATAAGCTGCAGCTCCTCGATGTCCAATAATTTTTTCAACAACCAACAAAATTCATTCCCCTTTTATAAAATGTGGGTGAAAGTGAAATTATAACACTAGGCTGCACCCAGGCTACAAACTGCCAGGAAGTAAATCTCCCTTCGCCCCTTGGGGTAGAGGTATCCATTAGGGCGGATGAGGGAGATTTTTAACTTATTGAGCAACCTACTTCATAATATTTTGCTTACGATTTGAGGCTACCTCAACGATTGCAGTCAATATCAACTCATTACTTACTGTTAATGCGGGCGCTGCAGCTGCTGCTTCACCAGCCATCATCGTGTTCATCACCTTTGCTTGCAAAGGTCGTGGCTGAGACGGATTAGAGCCTTCCATAAACGTCAAGTTGCTTAAGCTATAATTTTGTCCTGGATAAGCCTTATTAATACGGGCGAGCTCATCATTCACCTGCTGATATAACCGTTGGCGAATTTCACCTAAAACATTCTGAGTTTCATCAAAACTTGGTTTAAAATCCACACTGGATATCTCATATTTAGCACCAGGCAAACTGACCTCTTTGGCATTTTTATAAATATCAGTTAACGCCTCCTGGTTGACTCGCGCTTGTGCTTGCACATAAAGCTTCTCAAGTCCAGAATTGTCCTGAGAGCGATCAAACTCGATTAGGTGCCAATCTCCTTTCGCAACTTTATTTAATCGCTCAATGATGTCAGCACGCGCTTTTACCAAGTCAGCACTGGTTAACGTCACATTAATATTAACTCCTAGTAAAGCAGTTTGTGTTGTGACCCATTGTTTTGCTGAAAGTTGGAAATCAATTTTATCAAGAACTAACTGCGGCTGTGGTGGAGGTGGTAAGACGCCTTCAGCAAAAGCGAACGATGTGATAACCATTAAAGCCAGTATTCTGACAGCTATTTGGCGCATAACCCTCTCCGATTTTTGATGAATAAACAAATTAGTGTATACCAGCATGCCTTCAGATACCAAATTATTCACTATACCCAAGAAACGCCAAAATGCTGGTTTTAGACGACTTGCTAAAAATAGCATTTTGGAGTTTCTTGGGTATATACCATTGATTTAATCAAAAAATAGGAATATAACTTCTGCAAAAATATTTGCAAAAGAGGAGCATAAATAATGATTTCTGTGGACAATATATCAAATACTAACCAAATAATAACCGATGATGATTTCCTCGATTACGCTCTCTCTCACGGTTTTGGTGACTTGCACTTCAAAGTAGACCCAGCAACTGGAATGAAAGCAATCATTGCCATCCACAATACCAAATTAGGCCCTGCTTTAGGTGGTTGCCGTTTCATTGAGTATCCAAATACTTATGCAGCGATTCAAGATGCAATGCGTCTTGCCCGAGGAATGAGCTTTAAAGCGGCATCGGTCAACTTGCCATTGGGAGGCGGCAAATCTGTAATTATAAAACCCAAAGGCTCATTTGATCGTGCCCAATACATGCACCAGTTTGGTCGATTTGTTAATGAATTAAATGGTCGCTACATTACTGCTCTTGATAGTGGCACCGAATTACCAGATATGGACATTATTGCAGAACATACCCCCTATGTAGCCAGTTTATCCAAATACGATGGTGACCCATCACCTTCTACTGCCAGAGGTATTCTACGTGGTATTCAAGCTGCAGTGGCTTTTAAACTAGGAAAAGAAAGTCTAAATGGAGTTCATGTGGCCATCCAAGGTTTAGGCCATGTTGGATTTTTGCTTGCCAGACATTTGCATGAGTTAGGTGCGACATTGACTGTTGCCGATGTTTCTCCGGCTGCGGTAGAACGTGCTGTGACCGAATTAGGTGCTAAAGCGGTAAGTACGGATCAAATTCATAAAGTTCCCTGCGACGTTTTTGCTCCATGTGCTTTAGGCGCAATTATCAATGACATCACCATTTCTCAATTGCAAACAACCATTGTTGCAGGTGCGGCAAATAACCAATTAGCGCATACTTATCATGGTAATAAATTACATGATAAAGGTATTTTATTTGCAGTAGATTACGTCATTAATGCTGGAGGATTAATTTTTGCAGCATCTAAGTATCTACATACTCCTGAAGAAAAAATTAACGAACAAATCGATGCAATTTATACTCATTTGACTGAAATTTTTGCGCGCTCCGCTCAAGAAAACTTACCTACAAGTGAAATTGCAGATAATTTAGCAAAAGAAAAATTATCTTAGGGTTGTTAAGGCGTCATCCCGAGTATAACGAGGGATGACGGACTAGTATGTGCGGTATCAGAAAACATAAAATTCGTGCCACTTTAGCCAAAATAGCAGAACTTTAGGAATCTATGAAACATTTAAGCCTAACCCCCGAACTTTATGAATACATGCTGGACAAATCTTTGCGTGAGCATCCATCTCTAACTGGTTTACGTAAGGTGACGTCGACTATGGACCTGGCGAACATGCAAGTTGCGCCGGAACAAGCTCAATTTATGCAATTACTTCTGCGCCTTATCGGTGCAAAAAATGTTTTGGAGCTGGGAACATTTACTGGCTATAGTGCTTTAGCCATGTCTTTAGTTTTGCCGGATGATGGCAAGCTCATCACTTGTGACATCAGCTCCGAGTGGACGAGCAAAGCACATCCCTTCTGGCAGGAAGCACAGCAAGACCATAAAATCGAATTAAGACTCGGCCGTGCCTTAGATAGCTTACATGCACTCATCGCCGAAGGTTGGGAGCAAAAATTCGATTTCATTTTTATTGATGCCGATAAAACCAATTATGTGCATTACTATGAATTGGCATTAAAACTAATTCAACCAAAAGGATTAATCGCTATAGATAATATTTTTTGGGATGGTAAAGTAATTGATAAAAATGAAACAGGTGGACAAACCAGAGAAATAAAAAAACTTAACGATTTGATTAAAAATGATCAACGCGTGTTTATTAGTTTATTGCCAATAGCTGATGGATTATTTTTAGTACAACCATCTTAGCGCATACTGTATGCCTAAGTATCTTGTAGCCTGGATGAAAGCGAAACCGTAACCCTGGTTTAAGTTGTTGGCCTTCGTGTCTTTAACCCTGGGTTCCGCTGCACTTCACCCAGATTACTGACCTTGCTTTCTGCCATTTCTTGTAGAGGAAGGTTTTTTATAAGTACTGAATCATTTTAAAGGAGTAATCAACAATGCAAACAAACAACAACCCTTGTGGACTAGATGGTTTTGCTTTCTTAGAGTTTTCAGGCCCAGATAAAAAACGTCTGCATCAACAGTTCATAGACATGGGTTTCCAAGCTGTTGCGCATCATAAAAATCAAGACATCACTTTATTCCAGCAAGGCCAGATTCAATTTATAGTTAATGCAACAACAAATTGCCAAGCAGAAGAACATGCCAAAACTCATGGCGCGGGTGCTTGTGCCATGGGATTTAAAGTGAAAAATGCCCAAGCCGCTTTCGAATATGCACTTCAGCACGGAGCCAGTGCATTTGAAGATTGCTCACATGCACATCATGGTTTACTGGGTATCCAAGCCATAGGTGGTAGTGTTATTTATTTTGTTGACGATCAACACCAACCCTTCTCTGCTCATTGGGAGCATCAACCCAATAAAAAAATAGAAGGAAATGGCTTAGTACTTATTGATCATTTAACCCATAACGTATTTCGTGGCAACATGGATAAATGGGCTCAGTTTTATGAGTCTATTTTTAACTTCCAGGAAATTCGTTATTTTAACATTAAAGGAAAAATGACGGGCTTATTAAGTCGTGCTCTAGGCAGCCCTTGCGGAAAAATTAAAATCCCCTTGAATGAATCCAAAGATGATTTATCTCAAATTGAAGAGTTTTTACATGAATACAAAGGTGAAGGCATCCAGCATATCGCATTAACTACTAACAACATTTACCATACAGTGCATACATTAAGAGAACAAAGCGTTAAATTCCTTGATGTTCCAGATACGTACTATGAAATGCTGCATGATCGCCTTCCTTGGCATCAAGAGCAAGTTCAGCAACTACAAGAAGAGAAAATATTGATTGATGGTGACGTCGATCCAAAACATGGTTTATTGCTGCAAATCTTTACTGAAAATATTTTTGGCCCTGTGTTTTTTGAAATTATCCAACGTAAAGGAAATCAAGGATTCGGTGAGGGTAACTTTCAAGCATTATTTGAAGCCATTGAGCGAGATCAAATCAAACGTGGCACCTTGAAAGAAAAATCAGCTTAAAAAAATATCATTGTAGCCTGGGTGAAGCGCAGCTGAACCCAGGGGTTCGGATCAAAAATACACGCCCATAACCCGGGTTACGGCTTCAGCTTCACCCAGGCTACAAAACACCCAGGCTACAACTAAACGAGGAGCTTATGAAACTTGCCAGTTTAAAATCAGCATCATCACGCGACGGAGAGTTATGTGTGGTCAATCAAACATTAACTCTTGCCGTACGAGTACCTCAAATCGCACCCAACTTACAATATGCTTTAGATCATTGGGATGTAGTAGAAGAACAATTGCAAAAAGTGTCTCAACAACTTAATGAAGGACATTTAGAAAATGCCTTTAGTTTTGATCCACAACAATGTGACTCACCTCTTCCTCGCGCCTATCAATGGGCAGATGGCAGCGCTTATGTGAATCATGTCGAGCTGGTGCGTAAGGCGCGTGGTGCGGAATTGCCAGAGAATTTTTGGACTGATCCCTTAATGTATCAAGGTGGTTCTGATTCATTTTTGGGACCTAGAGACCCCATATTGATGGCAGATGAGGCATATGGCATCGATTTTGAAGCAGAAGTTGCAATCATTACTGATGATGTTCCTATGGGCATAAGTCAGGACAATGCAGGACAACATATTAAACTTCTGATGCTGGTCAATGATGTCTCATTACGTAATTTAATACCAAATGAGCTCGCAAAAGGCTTTGGTTTTTTTCAATCCAAGCCCTCCAGCAGCTTTTCTCCAGTTGCCATCACTCCTGATGAACTAGGCCCTGATTGGGATGGGCAACGAGTGCATTTGCCTTTATTAAGTCATCTGAATGAGCAATTATTTGGCCAGCCCAATGCAGGAATTGATATGACGTTTTCCTTCGCAAAACTAATTGAACATGCAGCCAAAACCAGAGTCCTTCGTGCAGGAACTATTATTGGTTCAGGTACAGTCTCAAATCTTGATCGCAGCAAAGGTTCATCGTGTATTGCCGAAAAACGAATGCTGGAAATCATAGAGCAAGGTCAAGCAAAAACATCTTTTATGCGTTTTGGTGACAGAATTCGTATTGAAATGCGTGATAAACAAGGCCGAAGTCTGTTTGGGGCCATCGATCAAGTGGTGAAGCAGGTATAAATAATGAAACTATATGATTATTTTCGCTCAACAGCATGTTATCGTGTCCGAATTGCTCTGAACTTAAAAAATATTGCTTATGAGACAATGAACATTCATCTAGTGAATCATGGTGGAGAACAGCATAGTCCAGAGTATCAAGCGATCAATCCCCAACAATTAGTTCCCAGCTTAGAAGTCAATGGACAAGTGATTAGTCAATCACTTGCCATAATTGACTATCTGGATGAAACCTACCCTAATCCTCCGTTATTACCACAAGACCCGTGGGATAAGGCGACCATAAAATCTTTTGCCTTAATTGTTGCCTGTGATATGCATCCTTTAAATAATTTAAGGGTTTTAAACCGCTTAAAAGAACAATTTCAAGCCAGCGAATCACAAGTTACGGAATGGTATCATCATTGGCTTAAAGCAGGATTTGATGCTTTTGAAGCGAAGCTACAACATATTAAACGTCGACAACTTTTTTGTTTTGGTGACACAGTGACATTGGCTGATCTCTGCCTTATACCTCAAGTCTATAATGCAAACCGTTTTCATTTTGCTATGGATAACTATCCGCTTATCAATGAAATCAACACCCATTGTTTGACTCTGGAACCATTTCAAAAGGCAATTCCCGAGGTTCAATAGGTATTGGTTGAAACCTGGGTGACGCGCAGCGGAACCCAGGCTACAAAGTTTATGGTAATAAATTTATTTAAAACCATGCCTTCTTTAATTCGACAGTCACAACACCTTTTGGCGTTTTCTCAAGCATGCTCCACACAGTTTTGCATCGCTGTAAATGACCAATCAGATAATTTTTATTGCTGCATCTATAGCGCACTGGCATTTGATCATAAATTTTTCCTGAATTAATCGCTTTACATCGTTCGCCATTAGTTAATTCGATGCCCCAAGGATAAGCGCGTGACATATCTAATGTTTTGTTTTGCTCATTATTCAAAGGTTCTTTCACCATAATCAACACGCTGTCTCCGCGCCAAGGAGATTGAGGACATAAAGCCTCCGTCCTGTTTGGACCGGCCTTAACAAAACAAGGATCATACGTTTTGCCGCCTGCAAGGCAACGCCAAGCATCTTCCCGTTCAATTAATTGGGATTGAGAATAACATTCTCCCATGAGTGTTTTTTTCACTTGTGGAACCACTTGATTCGTTATATCACCATAAGGCCTGAATAATTTTAATACCGTATCATCTGCTGCCGCCCCCAAAGAACAAAAAAACAATGAGATACAGAACATTTTTTGCAACATAATCTTTCCTCAATGATTATACTGAAGCACTTTCATTCTTGTTTGGGATTACCCTAATAAAGCGAGAAAATCAATGTGTTTTAGCACTAATATAGTAGAAATGCTGATAACCCCGGTGTATCATCTCATTTTTAGTTAAAGGTATCTATACTTCGTGAAGTCACAAATTGGGATTGGCATTACCCCGTTTCGCTAACCAGATAAATCCTTCAATCGGAACATGCTTGATGTAACACAATACGTATGCATTGTTTCAACAAGCGTCCTAGGACTGATGGAATTTAAATGCACTAAAACAGTGCTCAGCGACTGTACAAAGTATACTCAGAGCGAGGAGTAAAAAAATGAGTGAAGTTTTTACCATAAAGCAGTGTTTAGATGGTGAAATCAACATTGATAAACACGTCACAGTGAGAGGCTGGGTTAAGACTCGACGTGATTCCAAAGCAGGTTTGTCTTTTATTAGCCTGCATGATGGTTCTTGTTTTGCTCCCATTCAAATCGTAGCTACAGACAATTTGGACAATTACACCACTGAAGTCAGTAAACTGACTGCAGGCTGTTCGATAATTGCCTCAGGCAAATTAGTAGCCTCTCAAGGTAAAGGCCAATCGTTTGAAATTCAGGCGGAGTCTATTCAAATTGTAGGCTGGGTAGATAATCCAGATACTTACCCTATTCAAGCAAAACGACACACTCTGGAGTTTCTACGCGAGGTAGCTCATCTACGTCCTCGTACGAATACGATTAGCGCTGTTACACGGATTCGTCATTGTTTATCACAAGCCATCCATCGCTTTTTCCACGAACAAGGGTTCTTTTGGATCCATACCCCCATTATTACTTCCAGTGATTGCGAAGGTGCGGGTGAAATGTTTCGCGTGTCCACTTTAGACCTCTTAAATACTCCTAAAAACGAATACGGCCAAATCGATTTCAATAAAGACTTTTTTGGTAAAGAAACATTCCTTACGGTTTCAGGACAATTAAATCTTGAGGCTTATTGCATGGCGATGTCCAAAGTATATACTTTTGGACCCACTTTCCGTGCTGAAAACTCAAATACAAGCCGACACTTAGCTGAGTTCTGGATGATTGAGCCCGAAGTCGCTTTTGCCACGTTGCAAGATATTTGCGATTTAAGTCAAAAGATGTTGCGTTATTTATGTAAAGCAGTTCTCGAAGAACGTGCTGATGATATGGAATTTTTTAATCAATTTGTTGCACCAGGATGTATTGAACGACTGGAACACGTCGCTGACTCTGATTTTGAAATTATGACATATACTGATGCCATTAAAATTTTGGAACAGTGTGGACAGTCATTTGAATTCCCAGTTAGTTGGGGTTTGGATTTGCAATCGGAACATGAGCGTTATTTGGCAGAAGTTCACTGCAAAAAACCGGTGATTCTGACTAACTATCCCCAGGAAATCAAAGGGTTTTATATGCGCCTCAATGATGATGAAAAAACCGTTGCGGCGATGGATGTTTTAGCACCTGGAATTGGTGAAATCATCGGAGGTAGTCAACGTGAAGAACGTCTCGACATTCTGGATAAGCGTATCGAAGAATGCAATCTAAGCAAAGAAAGCTATCAATGGTATCGCGATCTACGTCGTTATGGTACTGTACCCCATGCAGGATTTGGTTTGGGCTTTGAACGTTTGGTGAGTTATGTTACTGGCTTAGCCAACGTACGCGATGTAATTCCTTTCCCACGTACACCAGGGCATGCAGACTACTAAAGATTTCTTAATAGCCTGGGTAGCGCTCAGCGAAACCCAGGTTACGGCTAAGGCCTTCAGCCTGGCTACAATCTACAAACCAGGACCACTTACTCCGGCTTTCTCTTCTGCATCGTCTTCAGCAATAGGTGCTAATACTTGAGGAGCCACTGTATTTTTCAAAAATCGATATGGATTTACCCCCATATCTACCAAATCATAAGCTTCTTTATTCTTTCTAAGCCCATCTAAAAAACTTTTCGCAAGCTGGGTTGCTTGGGCACTACTCCCCTTACCTTTAGGCATTCTTTTATTCACTCCTCTATAGATCACTCTTACCTGCAAAAACAATAGCTCAGAGAGTCTCTGTTGATACAAGCTTATTTAAATTCGGACAAAATACCCTCGCCCAGTACTAAAACACGGTCCATTTGTTTTGCCAGCTGTTGATCATGAGTTACAATGACCAAAGCTGTATTCATTTTTCGATTCAACTCCAACATTAAATTAAATACTTTTGTTGCAGTTGTTTGATCGAGATTACCTGTTGGCTCATCTGCCAATACGCAGTATGGTTGATGTACCAATGCTCGAGCGATAGCAACCCGTTGGCGCTCTCCTCCGGAAAGCTGGGCGGGCTTATGTGTTTTTCTCTCTTTCAGGCCAACATCATCCAGTATTTTACTTGCTTCTGCCATGGCATCCATTACTGAGATTTTGGCTAGCAGTAGTGGCATAGAAACATTTTCAAGCGCGGTAAATTCCGGTAACAGGTGATGGAACTGATAGATAAATCCCAAGCCTTGATTGCGTAATCGACAACGTTGCTTTTCATTTACTTTCTGCCAATTCACATCCTTAATTAATACCTCGCCACTTGTTGGCTTATCCAACCCGCCCATTAGATGCAATAAAGTGCTTTTCCCAGAGCCCGAAGGACCGATAATTGCCAAACGCTCACCTTTCGCGATGGACAAATCGACACCTCGTAAAACATCAACCTTAGAGGCTCCATCATTGTAGGATTTACACAGTTTTGTCGCATGTAAAATAATATCACTCATAATGCAAAGCCTCCGCAATCACTGTTTTTGAGGCGCGCCAGGCAGGATAAATGGTTGCAAAAAAGCTCATTAATAAGGCCATAACACAAACTTTCCATAGATCACTCAACATAATCTTAGAAGGTAAATAATCAACAAAATAAATACTCGATGACAAGACTTTAAAATGAAACCAGGCTTGCAGATGATTCACGATTGTGGTCGCATTTTCAGCCAATACTAATCCAGCAAGCAAACCAAAAAACGTCCCCACAATTCCGACCATCATACCTTGAACAATGAACGTCCATAATATGGTAGAAGGGGTTGCGCCAATCGTTCGTAGAATTGCAATTTCTGCTTGTTTGTCATTAACAACCATCACCAAAGAGGAGACCAGATTAAACGCAGCTACCGCGATAATGAGCAATAAGATCATAAACATCATCGTTTTTTCCATTTTGACCGCCTGGAAAAACGCACCATACTGCTGCGTCCAATTACCAACCTGGTATTCTCCACCTAACAATTGAGACAAGCGAACAGACAGTTCAGGAGCTTGGTACACATTATCTATTTTCATTTTGATGCCGGTGACATCATCCCCCATTTGCAATAACTTTTGGGCATCCCCCATATTGATAAAAGCCAGCTTTGTATCAAAATTAAATCCAGTTCCAGCAGAGAAAACACCTACTACTGTAAATCGCTTAAAACGCGGAATCATTCCCGCAGGAGTCACCGTTGCCTGAGGAATCATCACTGTAACCTTATCCCCAATCATCGTCCCCATATTGTCTGCAAGGCCTTTACCTAGGATTATGCCAAAATCTTTTAAATTATTGAGATTTCCTGCCAACAATTTATCTTGCAAGTGACTCATCTTTTCTTCTTGCTCAGGCAATACGCCCGTTAAGACAATAGGTAAAACCTGTCCTTCGTGCACCATTAATCCTTGCCCACCGACATAAGGAGATAATGCTTTAATTTCAGGAACCGTTTGAATTTTTTTAGCTACTTCAGACCAATTATCGAGTCGCTCATTGGGTCCAGAAACCGTAATTTCAGGGGCCATACCAAAAAAACGGTTATGTATCTGTTCATCAAATCCATTCATTACTGATAAAACAGTAACCAGAACCATCACTCCTATGCCAATACCAAGCATAGAGCTCAGAGATATAAAAGAAACAAAATGATTCTTTTTTCGAGAACGCGTATAGCGTAAGCCCATAAAAAGGGCTAATGGTTTATACATATTTGCTTTGATTTTTGGTTAAAGTCTTATTGTAGAGAAAAAATCCCCTAAGAGATATACCCTATAGCTGGTTCTGCTATTTTATTGTTTCGTCATCAGATAACCCACATAGTTATCCACAAAATTTGTGGATATTTAGTCGCACATAAGATTTTTTTAAGCCATTAATTTTACAAATTGTAAATTAAATTTATTTAACGTAGACTGATTCATCAAACTAATCTAATTGGAGGGAATCTTATGGCATCATCACAATTGCAGGTAAAAAAAATCATTCTTAGTGATAAGCTTACTGCCTTAATTAACTCACCCGACGTGCGTTTTGATGAGGTTGATGCAGCAATAGATGTAGAGCTTCATAACGTCTCGGCAGGAGTAGCACTCGATCAGTTCACTGATTTTCTTCACTTAGCTTCATTCATTAAAACAAAACGTTTTTCTGACCCTATGAGAGCCCTGCAAATATATGTGGCTAGTGATACAACTCCAGAAACACGCAAGGCAATGATTCAGGCAATTAGGATGTCCTCTGCAGGCGACGATAAAATTTATGAACTCATCTGCTTATTAGCCAAAAAAAATAAGCTAGAACGATATACCCAAATAACCAAGGTCACTCCACTACGCTTTACGATGAGCAGGGGTGACCAGGAATATACGGAAGAACATAGTGATTGGCATTTAATTTTTGAACTATTTGGACTCTGTAAAACACTACCTCCTGATTTGATTCCTTTAATAGCAGAATTATTAAGTACAGCGTATCCCTCGGCAGAAGATCTACAACTCCTTGATAATTTTTTTAAATTCATGAAGCAAGTTGATCTGTTACGAAAAGATATAATCGAAGCAATGCTCCCTAAATTAAAATATAAAAGTGAATTAGATAAACTGCAATTGTTCCTAAGCTATCTACAGAGCCAAGATTTACTATTACCCGGTGTTCTAAAACGCACCCTACCCTTATTAGAAACTAATTTGGACACTATTAAAACTTTTTTCAATATCTACCAAGATGAGATAAAAGCAGTTAGCTCACGCCAAGAAACGTTAGAAAAACTAGCTCTATTTTGCCAACTTTCTCGTCGAGACATGGAAAGTTATGATGATATAGAACCAGCCAATACCCCATTACATCAAGCCATTATTGACCGAAATCATTACAACCTAAACTATGCACTGAGAATGGCAAACTCGAAACTGCTCTTAGCAACCTCTTTTAGCAATACCGCTTTGATTTTAGCTTGTAAGCTGGCCGATAAAGAAGCTGCAAAGCAAATTTTGCAAAAAATGCTTGAGTTACACTGTGATGTAAATCAGGCTGACAATCACGGGATGACCGCACTTCACTGGGCAAGATTTTATCACTTTGATGATTTATGTATAGAGCTTGTTGCAGCTGGCGCCAAAGAAGAACTGATCGCATCGAATGGTAAAAACAGTACTTATTTCGCAAAACATCCATTTACGCTTACTGATTTCATAATCGAAGGAGAACGAGGTGAAATTATTGAGGGCTCCTTCAAATTAAGAAATTGTGCGCTGACTGACATCGCCTTTCATGCAGATAAAATTGCCTTAAATTTGAAATTAGCTACATCAAAAGAAGTAACGAGATTGTTTGAAAGCAGTGAAAGTGCCCAGATTCGTTCATCCAATCGCTTTTCCTTGTTTTTTAAAGCATACCGCAGCCGCTTAGTTGATTGGTTAGACAAACAAAGATCACTAGAGCATGAATCCAGTCCATCAATAGCTGCTGCTGTAGCTCCCTCTAGCTAAAAGCAAGATATGACAATCATACAAGATTATTCTGAAGGCTGCGCTGTTAACGCCTGAGATGTCCTCAGGCTATTAAACCCAGCCTTATTTGACTACTTTTCAAACGAATTATCGAACATATACAGGGACTCCAAATGGGTTTCGATGTCATCAGGTTATCGTGCAAATCGTACCCAGGATAGTCACAAAGATAACTTTGGGAGTATTATTTTAATAAGCTACCGGTTATCCTATATAGACACTTTGTAAAGCCTGTTGTCAGGTGAGGTAAATTTGTATGAATCCTAGCTCTTGGTATTTTCCTTCACTCATTGCTTTATGTCTTTATGGTGCCTGGGGGTATTGGGGTACAAGAGCATCAAGCTTTATTAATCCTTTATCCATCACGTTTTATTCAAGCATTGGTGTATTAATTTCAGGGCTCATCGCCCTTGTATTACTTGATTTTAAATTGGATCTTTGTCCCAAAGGAGGGACATATGGATTATTGAACGGTTTAGCAAGTGGAATTGCCTGTATTTTTTTCATTTTGGCATTACGCAATGGACCTACAATGCCTGTGGTACTCGTGACATCCATGTATCCTATGATTACCCTATTATTGTCCGTTGTATTTCTCAAGCAAGGGTTAACTGTGAAACATGTCCTAGGAATGATTTTTGCGATTCTTGCGTTAGTCTTATTTGCTACAGAATAACTGGTGATTGGTGCCCAGGGCCGGAATCGAACCGGCACGGACTTTTGGTCCGAGGGATTTTAAGTCCCTTGCGTCTACCTGTTTCGCCACCTGGGCAATCTATTTATGGAGGCTGAGGCCGGAATCGAACCGGCGTACACGGCTTTGCAGGCCGCTGCATGACCACTCTGCCACACAGCCTCATTTATACTTCTAATACGTCTATGTCTATTGCTCTAAAAAAAAAGCGACTTTTTTTGTCGCTTTAATTTGGAGCGGGAAACGAGACTCGAACTCGCGACCCCAACCTTGGCAAGGTTGTGCTCTACCAACTGAGCTATTCCCGCGTCTCTACGGGGTGTGATTCTACCGAAATTTAACACCCTGTCAATAATAAAATTAATTTTTTTTCGTTAATTCTGGCCAGGCAATCGCCAAATAAATAATCATCGACCAAATAGTTAAAATTGCGGCCACATATAGCAGGACAAAACCGAAAATCCCACCCCAATTATCTAACGAATTAAATGCCAACAATAAAAATAAGGCGACCATTTGTAAAAATGTTTTTATCTTCCCCACATATCCAACGGTCACACTCGCACGTCGACCAATTTCAGCCATCCATTCCCTTAAGGCCGAAATAACGATTTCACGCCCAACAATTACAATAGCAGGAATAGTAATGTAATTAATTTCCTTAGCACCCACGAGCAACAACAAACTTGTAGAAACCAATAATTTGTCTGCAACAGGATCAAGAAAAGCACCAAAAGGAGACATCAACTTCAGTCTACGCGCCAAATAACCATCTAACCAATCGGTAAAACTTGCTGCAGCAAAGATACTTGCGGCAAACATATGCGCAAATGAAAATGGTAAATAAAATACGACAACAAACACTGGAATCAGCACGATGCGCAGCAAAGTTAATAAATTTGGTAAACTGGTTATTGTACTCAACGTTTGATACTCCCTTTACAGATGACTAAATAAACTCCCGTACTATGAGTAGCGCAAAAATAAAAATGTAGCCTGGGTGAAGCGAAGCATAACCCGGGAATTCTGACTCTAGGTCTATGTTCCTTACCACATTACAACAAGCTGTACGTGGTTCACTCTCTATTATGACAAATTTAAAAAATCCGCTACTTGTTTATAATCATCAAAAACTGCCAGTGCTCCAGCAGCCTTAAGTGCGGCCTCTTCCTGTTGATGATAAATGTCTATTCCTACGGCGGTTACTTTAACACTTTTTGCCATTTCCATATCGATAAGTGAATCACCTATCATCAAAGTCGTAGCAGCAGCTCCGCTATATTCGGCAATAATTTCTTCCAACATTTGTGGACAAGGTTTTGCAGGTACTTGTCCCGCAGAACGGGTTACTTTAAATAGCTTATCAAGACCTGCTGCCTGTAATGCTCGAAACAAAGATTGATGCCCCTTGTTCGTTGCAACTGCCAGATTTATCCCTGCATCATGTAATTGAAAGATCAATTCACGTACGCCAGGCATCAAGCATACATCTGCAGACCGAGAATGCATAGCCAATTGCACCGATTGTAATAATTGTTGATGTTGTGGTTCTGTCAAATGAGGATAAGTCTTCTTCAAAGCCTGTACCAAACCTAAATCAACAAATTTTCTCGCTTGCTGGGGATCAAAATCACCAAATCCCAGCACATTCGCTTCGGTAGCAACAACATGTAACACTATCCCTAAAGTATCCGCAATAGTACCTTCCCAGTCAAATACTACCAAATCATATGGATTGCTCATTGCTCACTACGCTCCTCGCACGTAATTGTTTTAGTGCGGTAGAAAAATGGTTATCTGCATCAGCCTGAAACAAATGCTTCGTGCCATTCAATTCAAATTGCACGGATCGCGCATGTAAAAAAAGGCGATGATGCTGATTATCTATCCCTTCTACTTCTCCTGCAAGTGCCCCATATTTTTTATCTCCAACTATAACGTGTCCTAAATGTGCGCTATGTACACGAATCTGGTGTGTACGACCCGTTTTAGGACTAGCCTCAACCCAACATGCTTGCTGATAGTTTTCAAGAAGTTTAAATGCTGTTTCAGATGCCTTGCCGTCTTCTTTAACAGACACAATACGCTCACCTGATTTTAAAGTATTTTTTTCAAGTGCGGCTCGGACGATTACTTGTTTTTTGCCTTCCCAGCGATGAGTTAATAACGTCCAATAAGTTTTTTGCACCTCACGCGCCTCAAGCAGTGCATGCATTGCTCTCAAAGTACTTCTTTTCTTAGCTAATAAAAGACAACCCGAAGTGTCCTTATCAAGTCGATGGATCAACTCTAAATAAGTTAAATCTTGTCTGGTTTTTCTCAACGCTTCGATTACCCCAAGACTTAAACCACTTCCACCATGAACAGCAATACCCGCGGGCTTGTTAATTACTAAGAAACAGGAATCTTCAAAAATAATACAATCTTTTAGTCGTTTTGCTAAAGCATCACCTACAAATACCTCTTTTGACTCGGACAAGCGAATTGGTGGAATGCGAATGCTGTCTCCGGCGTGTAATCGTGAACTGACTTGTGCTCTTTTTTTATTAACACGGACCTCACCACCACGTATAATTCTGTAAATATGGCTCTTGGGAACGCCCTTTAAAATACGAATCAAGTAATTATCTAGACGTTGCCCTTCTTCTTCATTACTAATTTCTTTATAACTTACTTCATTCATTGTCAATAAACCTGTTTGCTGAGCGTGATTTTTTTGATATGATCACCTGTAGCGTGGGAAAATTTCCATGCAACCGAATTATAACGCATTTAAATAAAAAAAGCGTGACTATTTACTTTAAAGTATATGCCAATCATTGAGGAAGTTAGGCTTTGGCCAAGCTAAATGAATGATTATTTGTTAAATAGAGTTACATAAAAAATAGCGCTTCCATTTAAGCATAAAGATATAAGGAAGCGACCCAATGCCAGAGATAAATTGACCATATTTTTGACAGAAACCTACGCATGCCAGACATGCTTTATACCGATTACGAATTATTTCCGGGCCTTCGCACGCCTTTGGCTATCTATTCCAACCCGTTTGATTTGTAACCAGTATATTTCACAGTATGCACCTCTCGTTAGATCTTTTTCGAAACTCGCTGAGCGCAGAACTAGAGTGTACCCATCAGTACATGAAAGTTCGCGCACCGGGCCAACAGCACAGTTGTCCTCTACACTAGCGGTTCAAAAAGAGTCTGTTGAACAGGGAGCATGCGTAAAGTCTGTTTATGAGGCCATGGGTTCGCTTAAAGATCACATCGCTTATTGTTCAATCCCAGGTGCTACTGACCTATTATCTACTTGCGGCAAAACACTCGGATTTTCAAACATTGCAACAAAGCATACTGTTGTGTGCCATAAAGCACAGAAAATCCAGACATCAGCCAAAAGTGTAGAAATAGCAGTAAATCCTATTGAACCTCTGAGGTATTTTGAGCCTTATACTATCTCAACTTAAATGATGGGCGCCCTAAATTATGGGGTAACCAGATGGAAAAAATGTTAATCAATGCAATGCAAACTGAAGAAGTTCGTGTTGCACTCATTAAAGACCGTTATTTATTTGACTTGGATATTGAATGTCCTGGTGAAGTGAAGAAAAAGGGGAATATTTATAAAGCAACCGTCACCAGACGAGAACCAAGCCTCGATGCTGTTTTTGTAGAATACGGCTCGAAACGCCAAGGTTTCCTGCCTCTTAAAGAAATCGCTCCTGAATATTTAAGCAAAAATCCTGAAGAATTTGGCGATGAGAAACCGCCAATCACTTCGTTAATCCGTGAAGGCCAGGAATTACTAGTCCAGGTAGATAAAGAAGAGCGTGGTAGTAAAGGCGCCGCACTGACTACTTATATTACGTTAGCAGGCTGCTATCTCGTTTTAATGCCTAATAATCCCCGCTCTGGTGGGATATCACGACGCATTGAAGGTGAAGAGCGTGATGAACTGCGCGAGACACTCAATGCATTGACTTTGCCCGAAGACATGGGACTTATTATCCGTACAGCGGGTGTTGGTAAAAGCCAAGAAGAATTACAAGATGACTTGGATATGCTGTGCAATCAATGGCAATCCATCAAGCAGGCTTATAACACAGAACTAGCTCCTTGTTTGATTCATCAAGAAGGTGATGTCATCATTCGTTCTATTCGTGATAATTTACGCAAATCCATCAGTGAAATTATCATAGATGACCAGATTTCTTACATTAAAGCCAAGCAATATATCGAGCGAGTAAAACCAGAATTCTTACCAAACTTGAAGCTCTATAACAGCAGTATCCCTTTATTCAATTTCTATCAAATTGAAAGTCAGATAGAAACTGCATACCAACGTCAAGTGATGTTGCCATCTGGAGGTGCTTTGGTGATTGATAGAACCGAAGCTCTGGTGTCAATTGATGTCAACTCAGCCAAAGCAACTGGCGGAGCAGATATTGAAGCAACAGCGTTCAATACCAATATTGAAGCAGCCGACGAAATTGCTCGTCAGTTACGACTACGTGATTTGGGCGGTTTAGTTGTAATCGATTTCATCGATATGAGCTCAAGTAAAAATCAACGAGATGTCGAAAATCGTCTGAAAGAAGCATTACAGGCAGATAGAGCACGCATTCAGGTTGGACGTATTTCCCGTTTTGGCCTGTTAGAAATGTCGCGTCAACGCTTGCGATTATCACTTGGTGAAAGTGCTCAGGAAGTATGTCCACGTTGTGAAGGACGAGGTACTGTTCGTAACATTCAATCTCATGGACTAGCCATTACGCGTCTTATTGAAGAAGAAGCACTAAAGGAAAAGACCGCTGAAATCCAAGTCCAGCTTCCTGCAGAAATGGCAACCTTCATCATGAATGAAAAGCGCGATTTCATTAAAGACATTGAAAAAAGACACAGTGTATCCGTAATGATTATCGCTAATCCTTACATGCACTTACCGCAGTACTCAATCAATCGTCTAAAAGAAGACAATGTAGGTAAATCGAAAAAGCCTAGTTATACTTTAATCCAACAACCAGAATTACATATTACTGGTAGTGACGCAGAAGGCTCTTTACGGGATGAACCCGCAGTCAAACCATTAATAGAACATCAGCCTATAAAAAGCACGCAAGCCAGCTTTATCAAACGCTTATGGTCAAGTTTATTTGGTGGACACACAGATTCCTCGGCTGTAGCACCACAAAGCCAATCTAAAAGAATGCCAGGACGTAATCAAAATCAGACAAGAACTTCGAAAGGTTCTAATTCTGGTGGTGACCGAAGACCACAAAATAGAAGACGTCGCCCCAGTGGTGGCCAGCAGCAACGAACAGGTACAGGTACAGGTAATAATGCAACAGCCTCCAACCAGAATCGTAGAAAAACAGGCCAGCAGCAACAAGGAAATGTCAAAGCAGCGCCTAAGGGAGAAGGCAATAAAAAAAGAGAGACTGCTGTAAAAGAATAAATTGTAACGTGGATGAGGGGCTGCGTCCCATCATCCACGAATGTGTTAACTAGTTCGTTGGCAAAAATAGCTCAATAAAGCGTAGGCTGGGCTGCTAAGCCTGCACTTGCTTTTTTTGTCAACGAATTACCCTAACACATACAATCCGAATGCAATAAAAGATGACACAGCAAAAGTTCCCTAGTTACGACTTCCCTTCCATCTAGGCTATAATTCTAAAATTCGAGAAACATCCTTTTCTGCATGTTTACTCCTCGAATTAAGGATTTCCCTCATTCACTGACGAAAGTGAACTAACGCGACACAACAAGGAGAGTTTTAAATGATACCCGTAAAAGGCTATGCTGCTCATAGCGCAAAAGCACCACTCAAACCTTACTCATTTGAACGTCGTGAGGTTGAAAAAAATGACGTGCTCATTGATATCCATTATTGTGGCATTTGTCACTCAGATATTCATCAAATAAAAGATGAATGGGGTGGCTCCTTATTCCCAATGGTTCCAGGCCATGAAATTGTTGGAGTAGTCAGCAAGGTAGGATCATCAGTCAGTAAGTTTAAAGTAGGTGACCACGTTGGTGTGGGTTGTTTTGTTAATTCGTGTCGACAATGCGAAAGTTGTCATGAAGGAATGGAACAGTTTTGCGAAGGTGGAATGACATTAACCTATAACAATCTGGATGCTAACGGTAATTTGGTTCAAGGTGGCTACTCGACCAAAATTGTTGTTGATGAAAATTATGTTCTGAAAATCCCAGAAAACTTACCTATGGATGCCGCAGCACCTCTGCTTTGTGCAGGAATAACCCTCTATTCTCCTTTAAGACATTGGCATATTGGTCCTGGAAAACGCGTAGGCATTTTAGGCTTGGGTGGACTTGGACACATGGGTGTCAAAATAGCGCATGCAATGGGAGCAGAGGTTACGGTGTTAAGCCACTCACTCAATAAAGAAGCCGATGGCAAACGTATGGGTGCCGATCATTTTTTTGCTACTTCAGATCCGCAAACATTCAAAAAATTAAACACTTATTTTGACCTCATTATCTGTACCGTTTCCGCCAAAATCGACTGGAATGAATACATCCAATTACTCAAACGTGATGGAACTATGGTTGTAGTTGGTATTCCAGAAGAAGCCATCCCAATTAATCCCTTTTCCATGATAAGTAAACGCAGAAGTCTGTCTGGATCATTAATTGGCGGCATTAAAGAAACTCAGGAAATGCTTGATTTCTGCGGCAAGCACAACATCGTGTCTGATATTGAATTAATTCCCATACAACAAGTTAATGAGGCTTATGAACGTGTTGTAAAAAGCGACGTACGCTATCGTTTTGTCATTGACATTGCCACTCTATAGTTTCTAAATTTGCCTTCGTTATCCCGACCTACGTTCGGGATAACGAAGGCTCACCTACGCTGCAACTACGGTACCGAGGTAAGTGATCCGGTTCCAAATAAACTCAAAATTAAAAATGCCAGGAAAATAACAATAAACAAAAAGAAGAGCACTTTAGCAATACCGGTTGCTGTGGACGCAATGCCGCGAAAACCAAATAATCCCGCAACAATGGCAACAACCAAAAAGATGAGCGCCCACTTTAACATGATGATCTCCTTATCTTAAGCGACATGATTATCCTTTGATTATAGTCGAAAAAATAAGGGCGAAGAAAAACACCAAGCGTAGCCTGGGTGTAGAACTGAGGATTAAAAATGAGGTAAGCAATCGTAGGCTTGGCGAGTACAATTAATGCAAACGCTGGGCTTAACAGCACAGCCTACTATGGCAACGCTTACAACCCTGTCGCAATAGGATTAACACCAATATTGGGATTAATACCGCAATCATCGAGAATTTTCAGTAAATTATTACCTTTTTTGGTTAATCGTTTGATGCAGTACTCTTCAAGGTAACTTTTTAAAATATACTCATAATCAGGTAAAGTGAGAATTCGGAGTATTTTCTCCGCCATTTCCAAATGCCGTTTGTTTTCATAATTACAGGCCTGATATAAAACACCACCTAACATTGCCGCAATACTGGCTTTACGAACAGGATTGGCCAAATAAAAACGCTGGATGCATTCATCTATGGCACGTTCCTTATCCCAGGATACCCATTCATCATAAAAGAACATCGCGGGATCGGGATTTAAAAAATTGTTTTTTTCCAACTCTTGAATGGCATAAGCAACTGCTATAATCGCTTGTATATTGGCCCAAGAGCAATTGCCACTAATTTGCGAACTAATTGGCATTTTTGCAACGGGAATCAATCCTAATTGTTGATTAATCACCTGATGAAAATAACGTCTTGGTTGTTTTTTATAAAGAAAATTTTGTAGAAAACTCGCATTCAAAGCTTCAGGATTATTTATTTTATAGATATTAACACTGCCCTCTTGTAAGCTGTTTTCACCCCGATCAATTTTAGCCCACCATAAACCAAAGCGAATAAATCCCATGGCATGACCGCGACTGGCTGCCGGAAGAATCAGCATTGGGGCCTTTAAACATTCATTGAGACGTCTAAAGTGTTGTTCCCCTAAAATAGGCACATGTTGATATTGTAACAGTTCTTCCGCAAGTACAAACGCATCGATAATCACATGCGCCAATGGAAAATAATCACGTAAATGACGTGTTGAATAGCTGCTGATAAAACGTCTGAGCGCATCTCTTATCACAGCAACAGTAAACTCAAGGATAAACCCCTCATAATCCAGTTCAATAAATTCACCCTTGGCATTAACAATATCGACATCTCCTTGTAATTCAAAACGATGCCCAATGAGTTTGCCATTAATAAAATCAAGAGCAAAATCAAGCTTCGCCCCATAGCGATAGAGTAAATGTTTGAGGGGTTCTTGATTGCGTAATACAGGATAAACCAATATCGAAAGTCCATTACGTGTATAAGCATTAGGGTCTGCGCCACTATTTAATAATAATTCTGCCAACTCGACATCATTATTATCTACGGCCCAATGCAGGGGAGTACGTCCGGTCACATCGCCTTTATTTACGTCGACTTTACGCACAATTAATTGTTCAGCAATTTCGAGTTGACGTGTGATAGCGCACTCGATTAAGGGCGTAAAACCGTATTCATCAATGTCATCCAACGATTCTCCTGCTCGAAGATAAGCTTCAAAATCAGGCATTCGATGGCTGATTATGTCACTTGCAATTGTCATTAGGGACCTCTAGGTTTAGGCGTATTAGTGAATTTCGGCATATTACCTAAGCGCAGTTGCTTTTCTTGTTCCTGATTACGTCGTTCATTATCGTATTCACGTCGCGCATCAGTATTTAAAGGAGGTTCTGGATTTAAAGGAGAATCAATACCATCAAAACGCTGACTATCTAAAGCAGGATGTTGTAAAATGCTATTTTGTAACTCACCTTCAAGACCAGGTTGAGACTCCTGATTAGAGTGCTCACGCGCCTTCACGAGTGCTATCCGTCGTTCACCTTGCTGTTCGGCAAGCCGTCTTTGTCGTTCCATGTCTTTAGTTTCAACAACTAAAAAAGAAGTGCTTTGTTCTGCACGCGTTAGTACAGGAAGATTCGATACATTTTTTAGCAAAACATATACAGCACCAATACCACCATCACTAGGCTTCGCGCTATGAAAAGCAGCCACCTCTTCAATTTGCGGCAACCAGTGATTAATTAAATTCTTTAGTAGTGGGGGAGCATTGGTAGCACCTTGTGTACCGTGAACAATAAGCAAAGAATATTTGTTCTTCTTCACCTGTTTTTGAATAAATCCCAACAAAGCCTGACGAGCATCCTCTGGCATTAAATTAGAGAGATCCAGTTTTGCTTCCCAAGAAATTTGTCCTGTTTTTAATTCGTGAAACTGCTTACCAGAAACATAGGGAGTAACATAGGACAAAACACTGCTAGCAAGAACCGGCTCTTCAATATCATCAGTCAAATAATATTCATTTAGCATATTTTAAAAATCCAATCGTGTTAATCAAAGTATAACTTAGGTTGTAAAAAGTAGGAGGATTTTTTTAAAGTTCTGCTTATTGTTTAAAAACTATGACTTATTGTAGCCTGAGTGCAGCGGCCCCCAGGAATGAGGCATAAATAATAACCCTGGGTTACGCTACGCTGCACCCAGGCTACAATAATTACAATAACATCAATATATTACAAAAACTCTCTTTGTAAAATTTCAGCAATTTGTACTGCATTCGATGCCGCACCTTTACGAATATTATCTGCAACGACCCACAAATTTAATCCATTAGGATGGGAAATATCTTGGCGAATTCGCCCCACAAATACATCATCATGTCCTAAAGCATTTTTTATTGCAGTTGGATAACTGGCCTTGCTCACATTATCAACAACCTTTACTCCCGGAGCTTTAGAAAGAATTTTACGCGCTTCGTCTGCAGTTAACGGTTTTTTTAATTCCAAATGAATGGCTTCAGAATGACCATAAATGACCGGTACTCTCACTGCTGTAGGGTTGACCATAATGTGGTCATCTTCCATGATTTTACGTGTTTCCCAGACCATTTTCATTTCTTCGCGGGTATACCCATTCTCTTCAAACTGATCAATATGTGGGATCGCATTAAACGCTATCTGTTGGGGATACACATTAACATTAGCAGGTCGGCCATTCAAAAGATCCCCTACTTGCGCCACAAGTTCACTAATGGCTTTCTTTCCAGTACCTGAAACAGATTGATACGTTGCCACATTAATTCGCGCAATTCCTACTGCATCATATATAGGCTTTAGCGCAACAACCATCTGAATCGTCGAGCAATTAGGGTTGGCAATAATGCCTCTATTTTTATAGTCAGCAATACGGTGAGAATTGACTTCAGGAACAACTAAAGGGATGTCTTCTTCATAGCGGAAACAAGAACTATTATCGATAACCACACATCCACTGGCAGCCGCCTTGGGGGCATATTCTTTAGATACAGAACCACCTGCTGAGAATAAAGCGATGTCTACTTTGCTAAAATCAAACTCCGCCAGATCTAAAACATCCAATTGCTTATTTCTGAATCGCACTGTTTTACCAACAGAGCGAGAACTAGCTAATGGATAAAGATTTTTTATAGGAAAATCTCGCTCTTCCAACACGGTTAGAAACGTTTCACCTACGGCCCCGGTGGCACCAACTATGGCTACATTTAATTCTCTGCTCATTCTCGACCTCATCTAAATTCTATCATCATCTATTCCCTATTGGGAAAAGGAAAAATCCCCTCTCGCTGCGGGAGAGGGCTAGGGAAAGGACGTTTTATTACATCGTTTACCCTCATCCGCCCTACGGGCACCCTCTCCCCTAGGGGAAAGGGATTATTTGCGCTCTTATTATGGAAAAGAACTTATCGCTTTATTTCTCAAATAGTGATCCATCAACACCAAAGCCATCATTGCTTCCGCTATAGGCACAGCCCTAATTCCTACACAAGGGTCATGACGTCCCTTAGTTACGATCGTCACTTCATCCCCAGAGGTATTAAGCGTCTTACCTGGAGTAATAATGCTCGAAGTAGGCTTTAATGCGATACTCACTTCTATATTTTGTCCTGTGGAAATACCACCCAAAATACCACCCGCATGATTACTCAGAAATCCCTGACGCGACATTTGATCTCTATGTACAGAACCCAACTGATTCACCGCAGCAAATCCCGCACCAACTTCAACACCTTTAACAGCATTAATGGACATCATAGCATAAGCTAAGGTAGCATCCAGTCTATCAAATACGGGGTCGCCTAATCCTACAGGCACATTTTTCGCAATCACCTTAACCCGAGCGCCCACAGAGTCCCCTTGGCGTCTTAAGCGTTCAATTGCATCAGCAAGATCCTGAGTTTGAGTCGTGTTAGGGCAGAAAAAAGGATTATTATTAATCTCTGCCTCATCAACAAAGTCCAAAATCAAATCGCCCATCTGCTGCAAATAACCCACTATTTCCAAGTTTAAATGACGCTGCAAATACAAACGCGCAATCGCTCCAGCCGCTACACGTGCTGCTGTTTCTCGGGCTGAAGAACGACCGCCGCCACGATAATCTCTATGTCCATATTTATGATGATAGGTAAAATCTGCATGACCTGGACGAAATAAATTTTTGATTTCTTCATAATCCCTCGAGCGTTGATCAGTATTATGAATCAATAAGGCAATCGGTGCCCCCGTCGTTTTACCTTCAAATACACCAGATAGAATTTGTACCTTGTCTTCCTCTCTGCGTTGTGTTGTGTATTTAGATTGTCCAGGCTTACGCTTATCCAGAAATGGTTGAATATCCTCTTCCTGCAACATCAATCCAGGAGGACAGCCATCTACCACGCAACCAATAGCCGGCCCATGGCTTTCACCAAATGTGGTTACCGTAAATAAAGTTCCCAATGTGTTACCGGACATTAAAGTACTCGTCTAGCTGCTGCTTCGTTAATAAAAATATACCTTGGCCACCATGGCTCATCTCAAGCCAGGTGAAGGGAAGATCGGGATAAGCCTCACATAAAGCCTCTTCACTGTTCCCTACTTCCACAATCAAAACACCTTCTTCGCTTAAATAGTCAGACGCATTCTGGAGAATTGTTTTAACAATAGCTAATCCATTATTACCGGTTTCCAAAGCTAAAACAGGCTCATGCCGGAACTCATCAGGTAGAGTCTGCATCTCTTCCTTACCCACATAGGGCGGATTGCTGACAATTAAATCATAGCCTACCTTTGGCACTTTGGAGAAACAATCCGACTCAATTAAAGTAAGTTGCTCTTCAACACCCAACTCTTCGCGATTCATGGCAGCAACAGCAAGTGCTTCGCTAGAAATATCAACTGCATCGACCTGTGCCTCAGGAAAAGCATAACAACAAGCAATTGCAATGCATCCACTTCCCGTACACAAATCCAAAATACGGTGCACCTTATCCGCCTCGACCCAAGGTGAAAATTCATTTTTTATCAGTTCCGCGATAGGTGAACGCGGAATAAGAACCCGTTCATCCACATAAAATGGAATATCACAGAAATAAGCTTCTTTAATTAGATAAGGCACTGGTACGCGATGATTAATGCGCTTTTCCAATTGTTGATATAAATATTTCTTTTCACTTGTAGTGAGACGTGCGTTAAGCCAATTTGCATCTAGATCATAGGGCAAAGACAAGCTTCTCAAGATTAATGAATGCATATCATCCCAAGCATTATCGGTGCCATGGCCATAATATAAATTCGCATGAGTTGCGCAAGACACGCTAAAACGTAAAAAATCTAAAATCGTGACTAATTCTTCCGTTTCCTTAAGTATATAGTTGCTCATGGGGCTTCAATTCTCATCCAGAAAAAGTACAAATTGTACCCTATGTTAATCAACAAAAGTAGCCTATTGAGTAACCAGGTGCATGGAGATCCCCCCGCTACGCTCCGGATTGCATGTGTTATTGGTTACCAAGCTCAATAAACGTAGGCTGAGCTGCTGCTAAGCCCCGCATGTAACCAAGCCAATATTTCTTTCTAAGTAGATGGATAAACACTTGATAACTGAGCTTACCGTCCAGGTTTGATGATGCACATTTTGGAGCGTAAGAATTAATGCTACAAACGCTGGGCTTAACAGCCCAGCCTATGCGGCCACAACGAAACCATATCAAAATACTGCGCAACCTGGGGTGCAGCGTAGCGTAACCCGGGTTATACTTCAGTTATCACTTAATTATTTTTAGTAAAATATGGCTGACGATTTTTTGTCGGATGAAGACAAAGCCCTGTTTCGAGAATCCATGCGTTCCGTAAAACCGTTGACTCAACAAGCAAAGGTCAAGGTGTTGCAACCTAAGCCTGCAATTCCTAAAAAAAAGACACCACAACCAACACAAGAAAAAAAGGCATACTACTTATCTGATACGATTGTCGATACGGTTCTTTCCGAAACAATCCTGTCCTATGTTCATCCCAGCCTTTCCAACCAAAGATTCAAAGCATTAAGAATGGGCCACATCCCCTGGGAAGCCCGCTTGGATTTACATGGCTTAAAAAGTGAAAATGCGCGCGAGACCTTGTGTCAATTTATTCAAACTCAAGCGGAAAATGACAAAAGATGCATCTTAATCATTCACGGTAAAGGCGGTTATCTTGGTGCACCGCCCGTCATTAAAAATTTGCTAAATCGCTGGTTACCCCAGTTAGACGAGGTCCTGGCTTTTCACAGTGCACTTCCCAAAGATGGGGGAAGTGGCGCAGTCTATGTCCTGCTTAAAAGAAAAAGATAGGCACGGCACCCAGACTACATTTAAATGGTTGCCTTACTTGCGTTAAGACCCCATTCTGGGGATAATTCGCTACATTAATAAAATATCAAGAGAGAACATGGAACATTTAGGTCAATTCATCATAAATCATTGGCAGCTATGGCTCGCCTTTATCGTGATTTTATTCTTAGTCTTTATCAACGAGCTCATCACACAAAAAAAGAAGGCCAAGGAACTCACGCCGCAAGTTGCTGTTGATTTAATCAATAATGAAAATGCGGTGGTCATTGATCTGCGTGATAAAGAGGCCTATACCAAAGGTCATATTATTGATTCAATCCATGCGAAAAGCGAGGATTTTGAACAACAAAAAATGGATAAATATAAAAATAAACCCCTTATTCTGATCGCTACACGCCCTTTTGATGCTCAGTCTCTTGCCAACAAAATTCGTGCTCAAGGGTACCAAGCCCATGTACTGAGTGGCGGGATTGCTGCTTGGCAAAATGCCGAGTTACCTTTAGTTAAAGGAAAGTAAGATTATGGCTGAAGTCATCATGTACAGTACTGCTTATTGCCCTTACTGTGTCAGAGCCAAAGAGTTATTACAGCAAAAGCACGCTTCATTTACCGAGATTCGTGTGGATGTACAGCCCGAATTACGTGATGAAATGATAAGCAAAAGTGGTAGACGTACCGTGCCACAAATTTTCATTAATGGCCAACATATTGGTGGCTGCGATGATTTATATGCCCTGGACGCCCAGGGGAAACTCGATACATTACTAAGAGGATAACAAAGTCATGAATGAACAAGAAAACCAGGCGCAACAAAATCAAAATGAAACCCAATTTATGATTCAAAGGATTTATGTTAAAGATTTATCTTTTGAAACCCCTAATACTCCTGCTGTATTCCAACAACAATGGGAACCTGAACTGAATCTTGAACTCAATACCGCCAATACCAAACTGGAAGAAGGCGTTTTTGAAGTGGTATTAACGGTTACGGCAACAGTATCCAATAAGAAAGCTACGGCATTTCTTGTTGAAGTAAAACAAGCAGGTATTTTTACCATCCAAGGCGCTCCAGAGAATCAACTGGATCACTTATTAAATAGTTTCTGCCCCAATATTTTATTCCCTTATGCTCGTGAAGCAATTACATCACAAGTAATTCGTGGCAGCTTCCCACAACTGGTACTGGCACCTATTAATTTTGATGCACTATACATGCAACAAGTTGCAGAAAAACAAAAAGAAACCCAAGCTTAAAAATTTACATTGAAGCGTACAAAAATAGCTTAATAAACGTAGGCTGGGCTGCTAAGCCCAGCACGCAAGAACGCGCCAAAGTATTTTTCCTTAGGAGCATATGAAAAAGATACTTGCTAATTAGGCTTACATTAATGGGTTTCATGATAGCATTTCGAAAGTAAGAATTAATTCTGTAAACGCTGGGCTTAACAGCCCAGCCTACCTTGCTTAAATAACGTGTCGTTCCCGCGTAGGCGGGAATCCATTCCTAAATTGGCTTTGGCCTTACTTTAGGGTTGGATCCCGCCTTCGCGGGGATGACAATTTACGTGCAAGGCTTTAACTTTAACTTAATAGGACACAGCTTCGAGCTTCATTTAACTCTAGTTAAGAATATAAAAATGAACCAAACAACCATTGCTATATTAGGTGCCGGCTCTTGGGGTACTGCCGTTGCAATTCACCTGGCTAAGGCAGGGCATCATGTTTTGTTGTGGGGACATGATCCTCAACATATTGCGCTGATGAAAGAAAAAAAAGCAAACCCGCGCTTTTTACCAGGCATCAATTTTCCTGATACTTTGGAGGTTTCAGCTGATTTCGATCACTGCATCAACGCAGCCCAATACGTCATTGTTGCGGTTCCTTCCCATGCATTTGCGGAAATTATTACAAAAATAAAAAAACCACCCCAAGGTTTAGCTTGGCTGACTAAAGGCATCGATCCACAAAGCCATCAATTATTAAGTGATCTGGTAAGTCAAACTTTTGGCCCTTCCTTTCCGCAAGCAATTATTTCAGGCCCATCGTTTGCTAAAGAAGTCGCTCATTTTTTACCTACGGCGATGACTTTGGCTTCCAATGATCCGCAATATCAAAAAAACATTCGCGAATTACTTCATCACGACAATGTGCGTGTTTATATGAGTGACGATCTGATTGGCATCCAGGTTTGTGGTGCGATTAAAAACGTCTTGGCTATAGGCTGTGGGATCAGTGATGGTTTGGGTTATGGCGCGAATGCCAAAGCAGCATTAATAACACGTGGCTTAGCAGAAATGGAGCGACTGGGGCTTGCATTGGGCGCACGCGCAGAGACTTTTCTTGGATTAGCGGGTGTTGGTGACTTGGTGTTGACCTGTACTGATGATCAATCACGAAACCGTCGCTTTGGTTTACTTGTAGGACAAAACATCAGCATCACCGATGCCGAAAAACAAATTGGCCAAGTTGTAGAAGGCAAATACAACGCCTCACAAGTTTGCTTCATCGCCAAACAACACCAAGTCGAAATGCCCATCTGTGAGCAGATTAATGCGCTGTTACAAGGTAAAATTAGTGCAAAACAAGTGGTACAAAATCTAATGAGTAGACCGCCAAAGGATGAATGAGCTCTCCACGGTTACGGCTCCGCCTCCACCCAAGCGATACAACGTAACATGTAGCCTGGGTGCAGGGTTCAGAATCGCACAAACAATGTCAAGGCCTAACATCCACAAGCTCAATATCAGCCGATGCCAGCTGTTCCCCTAAAAATATCTCACCTACAATCTGGAAGCGCTTGATAGAATCAGTGACTAAATAGTTCATTTTGCGATGCAAGGCAGGAACATTACTCAACAAATCCTGCTTTTCGAGCAGCTGCTGCAGTGCAAGCGATGTTGCATGTGCCGAGTCGACTATCGTCACTCCTTGTGGCAATAAGCTGTGTAACAAAGGCTTAAACACTGGGAAATGGGTACATCCCAACAACACCGTATCTTCGTGAGTAAAGCCATCCAGATAATGCTTTAACGCTTCACGAGCCACTTGGTTGTTCACCATGCCTTCTTCTGCTAAAGCAACCAAGACACTGCACGCACGCGTATTAATTTCGGCCTGCGGTAATTTTTGGATAATAAGCTGTTGGTATGCATTCGATGCAATCGTTGTTTCAGTCGCCAAAACAATAATACGTTTGTTTGTAGTTGCCGCAACCGCCGCTGCAGCCCCTGGAGCAACCACCCCAAGCACAGGCATGTCAGGTAGCATTTCTTGCAAATACGGCAATGCCGCGGTAGTTGCGGTATTACAGGCAATCACTAAAGCCTTAATCCGCCGCTCTACTAACAATTTTACCATTTGCATCGCATATTGTTTTACAGTATCCGGGCTTTTAGTCCCATAAGGCAGCCGGGCAGTATCCCCTAAATAAATAAACGATTCTTGCGGCAATCCCTCACGTAATGCACGCAAAACCGTTAGGCCGCCCATCCCTGAGTCAAATACACCAATCGCCAGTTGGTTTGAATTCAATTGATTCCCCTCTATTGTTAATCGTCACTCCCACCGCCAAGAGTAGGAGCACGAGATACCATCGGACCCTGCACTGCAATATCCTTTTTCGCTCTAGTGGCAATATCCTGTTTCCTACCTTCATCCAATGAATCTCTAAAGAGACTGGTAGCAGATTTCACACCTTTATCGATTGCATTTCTTTTATCTTTATTAACCAAAGCCTTGAACTCGTCTACTTTTGCATCAACTAATGATTTGGCTGAACCTTCAAATACCTTCTTATAAGCAGATTCCGCAGTATAACGACCAAAACTTCGTTCGTTATCCGGTCTCCAAGAACTAGTACCTCTAAATTCTATTTTATCACGCGAGAACTTAGGGTGCTCTTCACCTAGACGGCACACTGCTGTCCATAAAAATTGTAATTGCTTATCCTTCCCATGCACTCCATTTAATCTAATAGGGCTCTTACCATTCCAGTCTTTTAATAGATTTTTTGCAGCCTCCATAGCTTGTTCTGCTAAAAATTTATCCCCCCCTGTAGCTGCTTCAGCTATATTTACCCTTATAGGTCTAGAGCCATCTGTGTTAGCTGGACCAGGATGATAATCAACTGTAACGCGTGATTGGGATACTGGGGCTCCGCCAGGTGTTGTTGGATTAGGATGAGTTATGTCAATAGCAAGGACTTGACCTGCTTTGGGTATGTCTTTGACTTTAAAGATCGGCGCATCGGGATCCGCATTAACCGTACCGTGCACCACGGGTGCAGGTCCTGAAGCATTTGCTTGAATCGCTGTATCTGATGCTTTTTCCTTGCCCTTGTCAAGAACTGTGTATTTAATAGTTTCTGTCTCTACAAGAGCAGTTCCCGTACCCTTCATCATTTTGTCAATGTCTCTTAAGGCTCCGCCTATTTTGTCTTGTACCCCTTTATAAAATTCCAATTGCTCATCAATTACAGCAAGTTCTTTTTCTAATCTGTCATGCAGCTCTTTGGTTGCTTTCCTTACTGCTCCACGTTGTGGCGCAGTAGGATCTTCAGCGGGCATAGGCGTATCATCGAGACGTGCTTGCAGATCGCGTTGAGCTGTCGCTAAATGCTCTATAAGTAGATCGCATTGTCCTGACAGCGCTTTATATTCCCCTATCATTTTCCCAGCTTTATTCTTTGCGATTTCGTCATTTGCTTTACTAAATAAATTAGGGAGTATCGCAAGATCTTGATTAAGCTTATCTAAATGCCCTTTATGTTTTTCAATCTTTGGCGTAATTTTTTCTTGTTGGTCTAGATTTTCATTGATCTCTTTTATAACTTTCAGTCTTTTCTCATCAGTAGCCATAGGACCAACAAAATTAGACTTAAGTCTAAGGTCTTCTACAGCACGAAATTGCTCAGGCGTAAATTCTCTACGCAACTCCGCTTTCATTTTCTCCTCAGGAGAATTAGCAGCTGGGCTTGGAATAAGCTCATCAAGGAATCCATCAGGATCGTTGTGATATAAAAATGTCTCTACAATTTTTTTGATACCAGCCACAGAATTCATATTATAGGGTGGTGGTGCTGGTACTGTTGGCGGTACTGTTGCTGGTTGCGGTTTGGTAAGACCATGTGTCCCTTCTACTCTCGCAAAAATCTCCACAAGTTTTTTCTGTGACTCAGTTAGACCAGTGGGAGGAGGGGTAGGATCTGCAAGAGCAGCAAACAAGTGTTGGTTCGTTACCTGTCGTGCTTTAACAGCAACTGCGATTGCATTGCCACCAGCACCATTTAAAACATTACTGTTACGGTCTGTTAGGTTAAACGCTTGATGAAATACATCATCAGTCCCCTTACCAAGAACAGTAGCAATTTCTGTAATAAAGGTTTTATAATCAGCAGCAGTATTTATATCAAATGGAACAGCTGGATGTACAGCTCCTGGATTATGTCGTCTATTTAATAAAATTGCATTTATACGATCAATCTTATCTTGATCAAGATCATCAGTACGGCCTGCCAAAACTTTTGCTATTTCGGGATTACTAATTTGCCTAAGCAAAGCAAGTCGTTCATTTTCAGCAGCTAATCCAGCAACAACAAGCGGTTGTCCCTTGGCGTTTTTATTTCCCAAAAGGGAGTGAAGCCTGTCTTCAGTTTTTGCATTAATTAACACATCAACCTTTTGACGATCTACTGTTCCATCAGCTTTAAATAGCTCTTTTTGCTTTTCACTGGGTAAGTCTTTAAATACTACCTTTAATTGTGCATGTATTCCTGCGCCGCCTAGACGAGATGTTGCAACTGCGGCATCAAAATCTGCTTCGCGCTTAGTTCGCGCCTTAACATCAACCCCCTCACGAATTGCGGCTCTTAACTCAGGCAAGTCCTCCTTCTTAAGAAAATCAAAGGCATTAGGATCTCCAACCTTCGCATTCATCGCTACTTTAAAACTATCTAAATTAGCAGCGTTTTCCTGAAGCTTTTTCAACTCAACGTCACTAAGAGTTGGAATCAAATGCTTAATTGCATCCTTCGCTAAAGCAAGTTTAATCGCGGCCACATTTGTATCTGTTACAGCCTTGTCGATGATAGCATCGTCACCACGGACGTTTATAAAGTTTTTTAAGTGTGTTCTTAAATTAGTTGCATCTGCTGCCTTCAATGCACTGATTAAATGCCCATTTGGAGCTACAGTGGGTATCTTTGCTTTCAGATATTGTTCACATAATGCTTGTTGATGATCATTTGCAAATTTTTGTTTTTTGGGATCATCCACGCCCGGCATTCTGCCCTTATATAGGTTCGCGCCATCCTCTTTTAAATTTGGACTAGTTGCTAAATTATCAAAGAAATTTACAGGATCCCTCTGGCTAAGGATAGCTTGCATCCCCAAAAGATTCGCGTCTGTAACACTACTTCTAAACTCCCGTAGTTGTTTCTCAAACTCTGTTATGGCCTTGTCGTCAAGCAGGGTCTTATGGCGTGCTGTAGCTGCATCAACAACAATCCCCCTGTCGGCAAATGTCATCGCATCAACAAGCTTATCTACTGTTGTGGGCGGAGTAATCCCTCCTGCGGTAGCAAGTGCTTTCGCAGCTGCTTGAAGTTCTCTTTCATTTGTAGCCTTAACTAGATCATCAAATAATTTAGGATCAGTGAGTCCAGGTTTAGCTATTAATTGAATTAATACCTGGTTTGCTGCTTCTGTTCTAACGCGCAGCAAAGCATCTTTAGTCAGAATATCCTCATTAGCTGTATTCCATCCAGGTACCGTGTTGAGTGTAAGTCCAAGAGCATTTTGTTTTAATTCTAAGTAGTCTCTCAGTTGTTTTCCATTATCTGCATAATCCGTTGTTAAAAGACCAACTAAAGCATCAGTTGGTGCGCCAGCTAATGCAAATTTGACACGTTGCTCAGCAGCGGCTTGTTTCATTAGTCTAAAAGTATTCGTTGGGTCGGTTGCTTCTATATAGTCATCGCCACGTACCGAAGGTCTCTTATAAAGTCCTGCAAGAGTGTGATCGATTCCGCCCCAAAATGCGGCATGAGCAATCACGGCATCTTCAAAAGGGCCTTGTGTTTCATTAGCTGACAATATTGCCTCTAATGCAGCATTTCTAATAGGAACATTCCTCGGTGCAACTCGTAACGCAGTGGTATTTCTTATCGCAGTTAACAACTCTCTATTCTTAGGCATAATCAAACACTCCGCAGACCATTATGTATTTATTTTAAACTTATTTTCTTAAAATAACCTTAAATTTCATCGCTCCAGTACATCTTGCTTGAATAAAGGCGGTAAGATGGACTAACGTTATAACATTATTATAGCAAGATTAAAGGATTACGTGTGAAAATCATACTAACTGGATTATTATTTGCATTAATAAATGGAGTGCATGCTCAAGGGTGTGTCATTGGGGAAATTCCTTCGCAACCGCGGTATGTCTGTTTTGATGGCAGAACATTGCAAATGGCAGAAGATGGCCATTACCGCTGGAACGCCAAAAGAGGCTGTTTTGTCAGCGCAGTCCCCTGCTGTGCGTACAAGGCCACTCATTACGCATTTTACCCCAACCCCGCCAAAATTGGCGCCGCCTATGCCCGTTGCCGCCATGACTACCCCTTCCACTTGGGAGAAATGCAAACGCATTAGTCCTCATAACCCAGGTTCTGCAGCACAGTAGTGTAGCCTGGGTGAAGGCGAATGCCGTAACCCGGGGTTCACAATAAAATCACGCTCCCATAACCCGGGTTTGGCCGCGCTGCACCCAGGCTACATATTTCTACATATTTCGATATCATCTGCTTCTCATTCCCCTACCCTTTTGATATTCTGGGTATAGGAAATCCAACCTTTTATTTAAACGAGTATGGTTCATTATCGACGTGATTTTACTGCGGGCGGTATGTATTTTTTTACTCTTACCTTACGCAATAGGCATTCAAACTTATTGACCTTACACATCAGAAACTTAGGCAATGCATTTAGAGCGGTGCGTAAAAAAGCCCATTTTGAAATGCATGCTTTTGTTATCCTACCAGATCACCTTCATGTGATTTGGCAATTACCTTATAACGATTTTGATTATTCTCGGCGCTGGCTTTTAATAAAAGCACATTTTACTCGTTCACTAATAAAATCTGGAATATCACTAAAACCCAATCAACGAGGTGAATATAATTTTTGGCAAAGAAGATTTTGGGAACATCGGATACGAAATGAATTAGATTATCAAAGGCATGTTGAATACATTCATTATAATCCTGTAAAACATGGGTTAGTAACGTCACCGAAGGTATGGCCTTACTCAAGTATCCATCGATTTATACGTCAGGGCATTATTGATTCCAATTGGGGAGGAACATCTCTTGAGGGAAGTTTTGGTGATGTGTAGCCTGGGTGCAGCGCAGCGGAACCCGGGTTTCGGCTTTCGCCTGCACCCAGGCTACACGGCAACAGATGCTTCCTGACTTGGCCCTGAATCGATTAGATTTACTTCGATTTCATCGCCAGCTTCATCATCAGATTCATCGCCAGAAAAGAAGGAAAAAGAATTGGGTTCTTTAGCTTTTTTGCGTTCCATCGCTTGGTTAATCATAGTATTTATTTCCCATTGGCTTGAAGTCCAACCATATAATCCGCGCAATTGGCGAATAATCCAGTATCTACTGCGTAACTGGCGGATGTATTTCACAGGGGCTGCTTCTTCCTCAGGAGAGTCGCCATTGATATCGTCTTTTAATTGTTCTAGTTTGTCTGCAAAGCCAGGGCATCCCTCATTCACCTTGATAAAATGTTTCATGCACTCCATGGCCAAATTCTTTTGAAACTTCAAACCAAAGCGATGATCTTCACCTATATCTCGTAAAATCTCTTTAAAGGCTCCATAACTCATATTCACTTTTATTCCTTCTAAATAAGGATTTTTAAACGTGTATGCTTTAACGGATAGCAAGAGCTCTTCTTCGTATTCTTCTGTATACTGTGCTTCATTGGCTAACAAATGCTTGGCAATTAAGAAACCATTGTTCTGTACATCCTCACTATCCACTAACCCCGCTTGCACTCGTTCCAATACGATATCTAAAGGAGTCTTGCCGACACTGTTAGGTACATTAATGAATTCAGCAAACATGCCTAAGGTTTCTTCATAGCGATATTCGCCAAGCTTAATTGCAATATGTAATGGCGTGTCTTCTGGATCAAATCCATCGTCTTTTTTAGATAACTCTTGATAAGAAGCAATCGATTTCTGCATTTGTTGTCGTAGCGCCTCTGTTGCCCACTGCGGCGGAATGATTTCTTGCACTAAAATACGGATTTGTTCTGCATCTAATTGCTCCAAGTAATCACGAAATTTGGCGCTCGAAAACAATGCAGCACGCAAGCGTGCAAGTCGTGCACTGGTGGCTTGATTCATTAAGGCAACTTGGGCACGCTCTGAAGCCTTATTCATATCAGCACATTCCTGTAAGGTCCGCTTAATGAGTTCTTTGGGCATTAAAATGTGCTTAAAAAAGGATTTCCATTTTGCCCTGACAAATTGGGGGTTATCACTTAACTGCGAAAAAGCACCGATCTCGTCATAACTGTGGTACTCCTTATTATCCAAAGGATTAGACACATAACCAAATTTCGTAGGCCAATAGGCGTTGGATGAATTGGTTAAACACATCAGCGATTCCAAATCATCTACGGTAATGTCAAAAGCATTGGGACCATGGAATAAATGAAAAGGCCTGCGGGTTTGAAATCCCATGATGCTGTCGACAAACATTAAATCATGATCGATTTTGAAAAATACCGCATGCGGCTTACCATTGCGTTCGACTAAATAGAAACCATAATTTCCCTTATGTAAATCATCCTCTTCTAAGGTATACGAAGTCGCAAAGATACTGGCCAATGATTCATAATCAAGAGTTATACGCCCGGCCTCTTCTTCTTCAACTAAGAGCGCGAAAAATCCTTGAGGAAGTTTATCAAGAAAATGAATCGGTATTTTGGCGGGATTATTCCTTTTTTTAGGGACGAAATCCCAGCCCTCATCAGTATCTTTTAAAGCATAAAAATTATGATCAAGACCTTCTTTTTTGCTAATGAGATGGCAAAGATGTTCGACTGCTAAGCCAAGAACATTATTGCCCTCATCAAGCACTAAGTGATTAGAAGGCGTCAGATCAGGCAATAGAAAAAGACGCGCCAATTGGCCAAACATTACTTCAAGGCGCGATAGCTCGGAGCGACCGTATTTATTTTTTTTATAAATGACTTTGTAGGAAGGATCGATTTGATTGGGGGGAGTATATATGGCGTTGAGGTATGCCACATGCGCAGTTAACCGTGATGCGGGGCCTTTCTTGATATCTTTAATACGGAAAAAAGCAGGCATAAATGAAAATCAAATTGATGTCACACAAGCGTGTCAAATTGTGTTAAATTTTAACATGAAGCACAAAAAAATCAATTGTCATCTATAGTCAATGTCCCATCTTGAGAATCAAAGTTTCCAGCACTATTCAAACGAATTTGCAAACTCACATTATTTTTTGAGTCGGCATACTTGATCGCATTTTCCATGGAAATCGCACCACTGCGATAGAGTTTTAATAAAGCCTGATCGAATGTCTGCATCCCTTGCTCTGTGCTGCGCTCCATGGCCTCCTTGATGTCATCGATTTTGCCTTTTTCGATTAAATCAGCGACGTAAGGGGTGTTTAATAAGAGTTCCACTGCTGCCATACGTTGATTGTTGACTCCAGGAACCAGTCGCAATGAAATAATTGCACGCAGATTAAGGGACAAATCCATCAATACTTGTTTTCTTGCATCTTCCGGGAAAAAGTTAATAATCCGGTCCATCGTTTGATACGCATTGTTGGCATGCAGCGTTGAAATACATAAATGCCCTGTTTCCGCATAAGCTATAGCCTGTTTCATGGTGCTGCGTTCACGTACCTCGCCAATTAAAATCACGTCTGGCGCTTCGCGCATTGCATTGACTAAAGCGTTATCATAGCTCATGGTATCAATACCCACTTCTCGTTGATCGACGATGGATTTTTTATGTTGATGAATAAATTCTATAGGGTCTTCAATGGTTAAAATATGCCCGCTTTGGTTTTCATTGCGGTAATCGATCATGGCGGCCAAAGTAGTTGATTTACCCGAGCCAGTAGCCCCTACGACAAGTACCAATCCACGCAACTCCATAACAATTGATTTTAAAATGGGAGGCAAATTTAATTGTTCCATTGAAGGGATCTTACTCTGGATATAGCGCACCACCATAGAAATATCGCCGCGTTGGCGAAACAAGTTAATCCTGAAGCGTCCAACTTGAGGAATGGAAAGCCCCATGTTCAGCTCCATAGTGGCCTCGAATTCTTTGCGCTGATCATCATTCATCAGTGACAAAACAATTTCCGCCATTTGTTGTGTTTTGAGAGGGGTCTGACCTACCGGTGAAATAATTCCTTCAACTTTAATATGAGGCGGTGCACCCACACTAAAAAACAAGTCCGAAGCACCTCGATCAACCATTAATTTAAAAAAAGGAGTTATGTCCATATATCACCTAGTCTAATTTAAAATATTGTAGCCTTGGTGAAGGCGCAACCATAACCCGGGTTTTCCGAGGCATATCAACCTCTTAATCCCAGGTTCTGCTGCACCCAGGCTACAAACTACAACATTTTAACTAATTACTAAATCATGTACTTTTCGATGTTCCATTTCAGTCTGACACTTTGTTAAAAAAGATGCCTTGGCATTTTTTGCTGCCTCATGATGCGCTGGCATTAACTCAACTATGTCAAATAAACGAGTCAAAAATTGTCTCTGTTCATCACTAGTATATTGTTTAGTATATTCTATAGGTTTCTTTTTGGCTGCAAGAGGTTTCGCTTTTACGCTCTTCTCATCCGAACTCTTCTCATCCAACTCACTGGCTAGCTGAGGACTTAAGTCCAGCATTTCCTGAAAATAATTCGTATAATAAGGAGCCATTGCCAACCGTTCTGCCCCATCGCTCTTCCCAGTGGTTGCATGCCAACGCTCCGCTGCATCCATGAATTTCTTCATATTTCTAGGATCTAAAAACTGAGAATAACGAACCACCCCGGCTGGAAATTCTTTTCCTAAATGATTTCTTACTTCAAACCCTTTTTCTTTTAGATAGCCCAGAAATCCTGTTTCAAAATTCGCAATACCTTTCGCTTGCGGATGAGTCACCATATCCAAAGCAAGAATACGCTCATCGAGTGCTTGCGTACTGGTTGGAGATAATCCCCCACTCGTACCTTTCAAATAGCGAACGTAAATCGCATAAGTGACCGGATACTCTCCTTTTTTCGCGGCACTTTTTATCTGGTTTTCTATTTGCTTTAAAATTGCCTCTAAATGCTCTCCTGCCTTGTCATCTTTTACAGGGATAAAATAATCCACATCACGCATTTCTTTAGGAAAAGCAACTTGGGGATGAGTAATATGGTTTTCAAAATCAACGATAGGATTTGTACCACGTCCTTCAATCGATTCAGCAGCCGCAATTAACATGAACTCGGGTAATAAACTACTTAATTCTGAATTAACCAAGAAATTCAGCAAATCCGACCCCAGTCTTAACTCCATTTCTTGCACCAGAGAGGTCAGTGAGGGGGAATAAGTCGCCTTAGTGGATTGGGTTGGTTTATCTGTAGTAAAGTTCCACATACGCACTTGCCACTGGTGAATGAGCTCAGAACTGGCAGAGCTTGGCATTCCCATAACACTCACATATTGATTGTTTTTTAATATGTCCCCTAGTTTGCCCTTCATTTCTTCAGTGTTATGAAATACTGCTACCGTTTCACGTAAATTAAAAGCCTGCACTGCACGTATCTTAACGCTCAGAATAACTCCTAAAAACCCGCTGTTTGCCGCACGCAAGGTTTCAAAATCAGGGTTGTCGGGAGTCAGTTCACGAATGTTCCCATCCACATCACATATTGTGATTGATTCAACCAGACCACTCACAGCCGGTTCATCACGACCTGTTCCATGCCCACCAGGGATGAATAATCCTATAAGACTCGCCCAGCTCAGCATACTAAGTGTCGATGAAGATAAATTATTTTTCCGTAAAAAATCTGCGTAGTCAGCAATTTGCATTCCTGCGTTGACCTCAACCAGCTTGGCTGGGAGTTGATGAATCGGATTGTCTGGATTAATCCATGCAGGTTTTGTATTAAGTGACCCTAACACTTTTGCTTTATGAAATTTCTTTTTAAAGCGAATGATAATGTCTGTGCCTTCACTTTGAGGTGAAGCACGCCCACCGACGACTTCCGAAAAAGAGAAACTGCCAGCATATTCTTTTTCCTGAACTTGAGACCAAGGAAATAAACAGCAACCTACACTCGCCTGATCATCCCAGCCCGCACTCGCCCTTAAGGTGATTTTATTCTTTGGATTCCGATCTCCATTCAGCTTTTTTACTTCTTTCATGATTAATTGAACTTGTTGTTCATTGTCTACATCAACAACCACCGCAGCAGGATTCTTCACATTGCCCATATAGTTCGACCAACCTTGGGTGTGAGAAATTTTGTTGCGGGTTAACATATCCATAAAGTCACGTTTTAGCTTGGTGGGAAAAGTCATTATTACTCCTATTGTTGGATTCAATACGATAAAAACAATGTCTTAAACGCTTAAAATGTTACAACGGACTGCTTGGTAGCCTGGGTGAAGGTACAACCGTAACCCGAGAAATTGATAAGAAACCCGGGCTACGCTAGGCGGCACCCAGGCTAGAGACTTACATTTTATCCAAAACTTCACGCAAATATTTAACAGGTTCAATAACCATTGACGCATCGTGTTGTTGCTTGGGAGCATTAGCAAAAGGCACTATAGCCCGTTTAAATCCATGCTTTGCAGCTTCCTTTAAACGCTCCTGCCCACTTTGCACGGGTCTGATTTCACCAGCAAGGCCAACTTCACCAAAAATAATGGTTTCCCTGTCAAAAATCCGATTACGCAAACTGGACACTACCGCAGCTAACAATGCAAGATCCGAGCCAGTTTCCGTGACTTTCACCCCCCCAACGACATTGATGAAAATATCTTGATCGTAGGTGGCAATTCCTCCATGCCGATGTAAAACCGCCAATAAAATGGCTAGCCGATTGGATTCAAGCCCTACAGTCACCCGCTTGGATTGCTGCCCATGTGCTTCATCAACCAAAGCTTGTACTTCAACTAACATGGGACGGGAGCCCTCCCAAGTCACCATCACGGCACTCCCAGAAGTGGGTTCTGGCTGACGCGACAAAAAGATCGCCGAAGGATTGGCGACCTCTTTTAATCCTTTGTCAGTCATCGCAAATACACCCAATTCATTGACTGCACCAAAACGATTTTTAATGGCGCGAATTACCCTGAAACGGCTATCACTTTGGCCTTCAAAATATAAAACACTATCTACCATATGCTCTAAAACTCGTGGCCCAGCTAAAGCGCCCTCTTTCGTGACATGGCCAACCAAGAACACTGCAGTTTGCGTCAATTTAGCAAAACGAACTAATTGCGCCGCCGATTCACGCACTTGGCTTACCCCTCCTGGAGCAGAACTTATAGTCTCGGTAAAAATAGTTTGAATGGAATCGATCACTATCACTTTAGGATTTTCTTTTTGTGCTTGTGCAATAATAGATTCAACCTGTGTTTCCGCTAGAAGCCTTAACCCTGCTAAAGGTAATCCCAGTCGTTTGGCACGCATGGCGACTTGCTGTAAAGACTCTTCACCCGTGACATATAAAACAGTTTCCTGCATGGAAAGATTAGCCAAGGTTTGCAATAACAAAGTGGATTTACCAATACCTGGATCCCCACCAATAAGAACCACCGAACCATAAACCAAACCACCGCCAAGGACGCGGTTGAGCTCTGATAAACCGCAATCCATACGTACTTCTTTATCCATAACGACATCTTCTACTGCCGTGATTACAGAGCGTTGATTAGCCCAAGAACCACTGCGTGAACTACGATTGGCAGCAACACCTTCTTCGGCAATCGAATTCCATGCACCACATTGTGTGCATTGTCCGGCCCATTGTTTAAAAATTGCGGCACATTGATTGCACACAAATTGGGTTTTAGTTTTCATGCTTATTCCATCAGATTCTGTTGCAATTAATATACACGATTTATCTTATTGTATCTTCATAATACGTAGCCTGGGTGCAGCGTAGCAGAACCCGGGTTACGGCTTCACCTTCACCCAGGCTACAGCCAATTCCAATAAAATTAATTCACCTACATTGAATCCTGAGAACAACTCAGTATAATCAGTACATTTTGAACAATCAGGACAAAATCTATGAGCCAGGGCATGCATTTTGAACAATCGATCACGGAGCTAGAAGAAATTGTCAGGCAACTAGAAAAAGGAGAACTTTCTTTGGAAGACTCCCTGAAACAATTTGAAAAAGGGATTAGCTTGGCCAGATGTTGTCAGGATGTGTTACAAAAGGCTGAGCAAAAAATAGAAACATTAACCTCTGCTGGACCCAGCTCGGATGAACAATTAAGTGATAAGTAACTACATAAAACGGCATGAAGAATTTCTTAGTGAACTCATCAATGAATCCTCTGTACCTGCGACAACGATACGTTCTGCAATAAATTATTCTCTATTCCCCGGTGGGAAGAGGATCCGCCCCATCCTGGTCTATTTAACCGGAAGTTTGCTTAATCTGGATCTAAAGGTTCTGGATGTTATTGCTGCAGCTATAGAATTAACGCATTGCTATTCGTTAATTCATGACGATCTGCCCGCGATGGACAATGATGATTTTCGTCGTGGCAAAGCGAGTTGCCATAAGGCCTTTGATGAAGCAACTGCGATTTTAGTTGGTGATGGCATGCAAGCTTTAGCCATTGAAGTATTATTAACCAATCTTTCACCTCTACTGCAGGCTAAGCAAGTGATTGCGATCACGCTGGAACTGGTTAAGGCCAGCGGCATCAGCGGAATGGTGAGTGGACAAAGCCTAGATTTATCTGAATTAGCCAAATCATCTACTAATGAAGAGCAGCTTAGAGAAATTCACTACCTCAAAACAGGACGGCTTATTTTAGCATGCGTTGAAATGGTTCTGAATGCCCACCCGTCAGTACCCGAAGCCTATCAAGTCGCTTTGCGCACTTATGCCAGCCATCTTGGCATAGTGTTCCAAATGCAAGATGATTATTTAGACCGCTATGCGCCCACCGAGGTTTTGGGCAAAGGACGCTCCTCTGATTTGGCCAATCAAAAAACTACGTTTGCCGCTCTATATTCTCAACATAAATTAGAAGAGGAAATCAGAAACCATTATCAAATTGCGCTTGATGCATTAAAACTATTTGATCAAAAAGCTTCTGCACTGATTGAGTTAACCAAGAAATTACAAGAGCGCACAACCACACCATAGATATGTAGCCAGGGTGTGCAGCAATTGTAGGCTGCAACGAACGTATAAAACGTATAATCAGAGCATCATTGCTGGGCTTTCAGCCCAGCCTACGTTTCAACTACACTTCACTCTTGCGTCTGACTATCTGTGAAATGGGAATCATCGTCTCTATCCCTTGTTCTGTTTTTCTTTGCTCTCCCTTCCAGGCATGCCCATATACCACTTCATAAGTCAGCGGATATTTTCCTTTATCAGTTTGCAAAGTAGAATAATTTTGCTCGAATTGTCTCCAGGCAGTCTTTCCCGTTAGTCCCTGATTTCTTTGAGGATTAATGTTTTTTACCCCCTGAGCTTTTAAAGCCTGTAATAGCTTAGGTAGCGTCTGGTAATGTACTGCCAGCAATTCCATATCAATAACTGGCTCTAAGAAATGTTCAGACATCAAACAGTCACCTACATCATGCATGTCAGCAAATTCATTCACATGAGCGTAATGATTCACCCCAGTCCATGCGTGTTTCAACTCTTTAAATGTATCAGGGCCCAAGGTAGTAAACATCAAGCAACCATTGGCTTTCATGACTCGATTCAACTCACGAAAAACGGGGATCAAAGCCCCCCCCCAGTGAATCACTTGATTGGCGAAAATCAAATCAAACGTACCTGCAGCAAAAGGCATGTTGCGCATATCCGCAGCGACTAAAGGCCATTTTCGCCGCCAACTTTGTTTTTTTTGTGCCTGAACCAACATAAATTGCGCCAAATCCAAACCTACAACTTGCGCCTTTGGATAAATTTTAGTCAGCTCAGAAGAAAAGAAACCTGGTCCACATCCAAGGTCGAGAATACGTTGCGGTTTCATATTCAAATACTGTAAACGCTCTAATAAGCGTACCCCAATTTCTTGTTGTACTTTGGCAGCAAATTCATATTCAGTGGCATGTCGATTAAATGCCTTGTTAATTTCGTAGATAACAGCCATTATAAAACCAGGAAAAATTAAAGGAATCCAACACTTGTGCGCCAGAAAATATGGAGTTTAACACAAAGTTTGCGTTTGTACTCAATGTGTACTTTATGCAATCAATTTCATAACAATAAAATGGCAGTTTGCGTCCATTGTATTGAATTTATGCCTCAGTTAGGCCCTGCATGCACTCATTGTGCTTATCCTTTACCTGATAAACATCTACATATCTGTGGTCATTGTATTAAAAAAACACCTTATTTCGACCGCGCATTCATTCATTACATCTTCGAAGAGCCGTTACGTAGTCTTTTGCATCAGTTTAAATATCATGATGGGCTGTATCTCAGTTCTTTTTTAAGCCATTTAATTGTTAAGTCCTTGCCAAACGATGAGAATTTACCTCAATGTTTAATTCCAGTCCCTATGCATCCGCAACGCATCAAATCACGTGGATTCAACCAAGCAGCAGTTCTCGTTCGTTGCTTAGCAAAAGAATTACGACTGCCTTATGACTTAACTAGTTGCCAGAAAATTCGTAATACCGAACCACAAGCAAGCCTTGATGGAGAACAAAGACAAAAAAATTTGCGTCATGCCTTCACGACTAAAAAACTTCCGTGGCGTCATGTAGCGATTATTGATGATCTCTTAACGACAGGCAGCACAGCAAATGAACTGGCACTCACTTTAAAAAAATCTGGCGTGCAACAAGTGGATGTCTGGTGTTGTGCACGAGCAGTGGGGAACGTGTAAATATGTAGCCTGGGTGCAGGCGAAGCCGTAACCCGGGTCATGGGAGCTGAAGCCCTGGGTTCCGCTATGTTGTACCCAGGCTACATCAATTTAGATTCTCTGTAGATCATTCATCAATAAGTGAACCAAGAGTACACAGAACACAATAACTATCAGGCGATGTAATAAAACTTCCATGGGCACAGAGACCGGTTTACCGCGAATTTTTTCAATAACTGCATAAAGAATCGAACCACCATCCAATCCAGGAATGGGGAAAAGGTTAATCACTGCTACTGCAAGGCTCAAGCTACCGATGAAGAATAAAAAGACAGCTATTCCTTGCGTCAATGACACGACAGAGGCTGCAAAAATACCTATAGGTCCTAACAATACGGAAAAAGGGATCACGCCCATAAATAATTGCTTCAAGATCATCATAAAAAAATAAATCATATTGCTGATGAATGCATTAGTTTGATGTATCGCATCTAAAAGTGATACGGCGCGTAGTTTGTTCTTAGCTGCAGCTAAATTGGGTTGAATACCCAGCTGAGTTAATAAGGATTTTTTCACTTTATGAAAATGTTCATGACTTAAATCAAGCATGATTATTGATTCTTTGCCATCAGCGCGGGTCAGGGTAACAGGAATGTCTTTTTTCCCCCAAAGGATAACCAAACGCATCCCTACATCATTCCATGTTGGGGTAGCAGCACCATCAATGGAGATGAATTTATCTCCCGGCTGCATTCCTGCTTGGGCTGCAGCACTATTTGGAAGGACTTCTTTAATTTCCGGCAAAGTGTACGTTAGACCAATGCTGTACACTAAAATAAATAGAAACCAGGCAACAATTAAATTAGCAGCAGCCCCAGCCAATAAGATGAGAATACGCTGCCAAATCGGTTTTTTATCAAAACATCCTGAATAATGTGCGGGTTCTACAGGGCTAATACGTGTATTTTCCAGTTGAACATACCCTCCTAAAGGAAAAAATGCCCACACCCATTCACAACCGCCGCGGCTTTGCCAGCGCAATAAGGGTTTACCAAAACCTATGGATATCTTTTTAATTTTTACTGAAAAAATGCGTGCTACTAATGCATGCCCCCCTTCATGAATACCTACTACCAAAATTAGTGTCAGTATTATGGCGATAATTGCCAAAAACATAAGTTACTCCTTCACCGAGGGCGTGTGTTATCTACGATCAATTGTAATACTGGTGTTCCTTTTCTACCACCTAATTCATAACCTTTACGATATACCTCAAAAATTCGATACGTTTGATTCGATTCGCTATCCACTAATTCAACATCATCGCCTTGTTCATCAATTAAGGTCACCGTTAAATGAATTTCGCGAAATCCAGCGATATGATATCGTTCTCTAAATAATTCTAATACACGCGCCAAACTTTGTGCTGCTTCTTCGCCACTGTGCTCACCCTGTAGGATTATGTCCATGATCGACTCCCCATAGCTTGGGATTTTGTATAAAACCCTCTACTCTTGTTAGCGACCAAATAAAAATGTACTTTAATTTTACAGATGATTTTTTTTGTTGCATGCAGCCAACTTGCCAAATTAAATGTTGGGCTTTGGCCCAAGCTACGTCAATTCAGCAGAAGTAGTTGGATGAAGCCCGACTACAAAACGTTCTACTTGAGTCAGAATAAATAAATAAAACAGTCTACACTACAAATTTAATGACTAATCGTTTACAATCCCACGATTAACTTAACAATTCATATTCAAATAATTCATATTCTATGGTGTTTGTTGCTTGCGGACTAAATCATAAAACTGCTCCAATAAACGTGCGTGAAAAAGTCGCTTTATCTCCTGCTACCCAAGATTCCGTGCTTCATCACTTGTTGTCTCTTCCTGAAGTAAGTGAAGCAGCTATTTTATCTACCTGTAATCGCACAGAAATTTATTGTGATACTCAAGATCCACAGGTCATTAAGCACTGGCTTGCCAAAGAACACCAGTTATCCTCAGACTCATTGTCCCCATTTATTTACATGCATAAAGGACATCAGGCAGTCAAACATCTGTTACGTGTTGCCAGTGGTTTGGATTCTATGATGATTGGCGAACCGCAAATCCTTGGACAAATGAAACAAGCATACCAACATGCTTGCAATCTTGGTGCAATACAGACAGAGTTACGCCCTATTTTTGAATATGTGTTTAGTGCGTCAAAGCGTGTACGCACTCAAAGTGGTATTGGGACAAATCCCGTTTCAGTTGCCTATGCAGCAACACAATTAATAGGGCAACTGTTTACAAATTATAAATTGCTCAATGTTTTTTTAATTGGCTCAGGGGAAACTGCTTCATTAGTTGCCAAATACTTACGCCAACAAGGTGTTGAGCGTTTTATGATAGCAAGTAGAACATTGGAAAATGCAGAGAAACTTGCCAGCTCGTTTAATGGAAAAACTATTCCACTCACCAACATTGCTGAATACCTGCCACAAGCAGACGTTATTGTTTCTGCAACAAACTGCCCAATCCACTTCATTAATAAAGACTTGGTTGAACAGGCATTAAAGCAAAGAGAGCATGCGCCTATGTTCTTTTTGGATTTATCAGTTCCCAGAGATGTTGAAGACGACATCAAAGAATTAGAACAAGTACACCTTTATAATATCGATGATTTACAAACCATGATCGATAAAGGAATGGAAGAACGACGTCATGCTGCATTACATGCAGAGCGATTAGTCGATGAAGAGTTAAGTAAGTACATCCGTAAGCATCGTTCGCTTAAGGCCAAAAAAGTCATCTGTGATTACCGCAGTCAAATGCAAGACTTGGCACAAAAAGAGCTGCAACGCGCCTTAAAAAAACTTTCCGCCGGGCAATGTCAGCACGTCGTTTTAAATGAGTTTAGTGAACGTCTGGTTAACAAACTCACTCATAATCCTACTGCAGGCTTACGACAAATCGCTAAAGATGGTCGCGAAGATTTGTTTACTTTAGCCCAATATCTTTTTAATACAACAACACATCAATCATCCTATGAAGAAATCTCTTGAACTCAAACTGCAGCAAATGCTGGAGCGATATCAGGAAGTGGGTCGCTTATTATCGGAAGCTTCCGTAATTGCCGATCAGAATCAATTTAAAACGCTTTCTAAAGAATACGCACAACTCGAACCTGTCGCGACGTGTTATGAAACATACCTTGAAGCCCAAAATAATTTATCCTCACTGCACGAATTGCTTGAAAGTGATGATAAAGAATTAGCATCAATGGCGTCAGAAGAATTAGAAGGCGCCCAAAAGCAAGTGGAAGAACTTGACGAACAGCTCCAATGGCATTTGATTCCCAAAGATCCAGATGATGAACGTAACGTTTATCTCGAAATTAGGGCAGGAACCGGCGGTGATGAAGCCGCAATTTTTGCCGGGGATCTGTATCGTATGTACAGTCGATATGCAGAAGATCAGAGTTGGCAACAAGAGTTAATCAGCGCCAATCATGGTGAACATGGTGGCTATAAAGAAATTATCGTGCGTATTAGCGGACACTCAGTTTATTCACAACTCAAATTTGAATCCGGCGCACATAGAGTGCAACGTGTCCCTGAGACTGAATCACAAGGGCGTGTTCATACCTCTGCATGTACTGTTGCGATTATGCCAGAGGTTGATGAAATTGATGACATCCAAATTAATCCTGATGATTTACGCGTTGACACCTACCGCTCTTCAGGTGCCGGAGGCCAGCATGTCAATAAAACCGATTCGGCGATACGCATCACCCATATCCCTACTGGCGTCGTAGTGGAATGTCAAGATGAACGCTCTCAGCACAAAAACCGTGCCAAGGCAATGTCATTGCTTAAAACCCGCTTACTGGACGCCGAACAAAGCAAGCAGAAAAAAGAACAAGCGCAAACTCGTAAATCACTGGTGGGTACTGGCGATCGTTCCGAACGCATTCGTACCTATAACTACCCACAGGGTCGACTGACTGATCACCGGATTAATTTGACGATCTATCAACTCGGTGATGTGATGGAAGGTAATTTAACCTTGGTTATCGAACCATTAAAACGTGAGTATCATGCTGAATTGCTCGCAGAGCTGGGGCGCAATGACTAGTATTCGTACAGTTCTGGGAAAAACTCCAGATCTGGAAACAGAGATTTTACTTTGCCATGTCCTCAACAAAACCAGGGCCTATCTCTTTGCACATCCGGAGCAACTATTAACGCCATCACAGTGGGAGAGCTTTCAAAACTTAATGGCTCAAAGAGCTCAAGGTACTCCCATTGCCTATCTCATCGGAGAACGTGAATTCTGGTCGCTTAATTTAAAAGTCAACCAGCATACATTAATTCCACGGCATGAAACCGAGCGATTGGTTGAGCTGGCCCTAGAGCTTATTCCCAATCAACCGGATACCTATGTTCTTGAATTAGGTACAGGCAGCGGAGCAATTGCTTTGGCACTTGCGAAAGAAAGACCCCATTGGCACATTGTTGCTGGGGATATCAGTGAAGAAGCCTTAAATGTTGCAAAAGAAAATGCGCAAACCCATAAAATACAGAATGTAAACTTTTATCTATCCAACTGGTTTAATAATATTCCGCACCGACAATATCATGCGCTGGTTACTAATCCTCCTTATATTGCAGAACACGATCCACACTTACAACAAGGTGATCTACGTTTTGAACCACAAAATGCTTTAGTGAGTAGTCAAGAAGGCTTAGGTGATCTACAATGTATTATTAAACAAGGCCATGAGTATCTTTTGCCTGGTGGCTTGATCTTACTAGAACATGGGTATGATCAAAAATTAAAAGTACAAGCTATACTTAATGAATTACGGTATAAAAACGTAATGTGTTGGCAAGACATTCAGGGAAATGACAGAGTAAGTGGGGGTTGGCGATAATTTTATTGATGATACAATAGTTTTTTGGTATACCTAACCGCTTTCTGTAAACCTAGGTGGTACGAGTTGGGTACGGAGGCTAAAATGACCGAACAATTAATTGAAAAAAACAATGAGAGACAACACAACGTGAAAAACGACGCAATAGGTAGTATGGGTATCACCCCCTACAAGGAAACCCCAGGTGAAGAATATATGAATGAAAAGCAGTTAGCACATATTGAAAAAATATTGCTGGCTTGGCGTCAATCATTGATGGAAGAAGTTGACCGAACGGTTACGCACATGAAGGATGAAGCAGCTAATTTCCCTGATCCTTCAGACAGAGCAAGCCAAGAGGAAGAATTCAGTATCGAATTGCGTACTCGTGATCGTGAACGTAAACTGATTAAGAAAATTGAAGATGCGTTAGAACGTTTGCGAAATGAAGATTTTGGTTATTGTGAAGCATGCGGTATTGAAATCGGCCTCAAACGTTTGGAAGCACGACCTACTGCCACTTTATGTATCGATTGTAAAACGTTGTCTGAGATTAAAGAAAAACAAAATCAAGGCTCCTAAATCCCAATTTACCTCTTCCGCTCGTCGGAAGAGGTCTTTTCTAAATCCTCTCTTATTTTCAAACATAGCCTGGGTGCAGCAAAGCGGAACCCGGGTTAAAAAATCTATTCATATCATCAGAAGAAAACCTGGGTTCCGCTTTGCTGCACCCAGGCCACACTTAACTACAACTCATGGATATACTTTTTAAATCACACCTTCAATTTGCTGTAAATGACGAATGACTGAGCCCTTATTTTTTTCGAAAACCTCAGTTGCATTCTTAATCATTTGCTGGCGAAATGCTGGATCGGTATGTAGCTTAATAATTCCATCAACCACTTCATTTGCATGCTGTACTAATAAAATACCCTGGGCTATCTGTAAATCATTACAAATGGCTTTAAAATTATGGACCTGGCTGCCGCTTAATACCGGTACATGCATCGCAATAGGCTCTAATACATTATGTCCACCAACAGGAACCAAGCTACCACCTACGAAAGCATAATCGCTGATTTGATATAACCCTAAAAGCTCTCCCAAACTGTCTAATACCACAATTTCATTTTCTGAACTTAAGGTATTTGCATCAGAGCGCAAGCCAGTCTTAAAACCTGATTGAATGCATAATTGAAATACGCTTTGAAAACGTTCTGGATGACGTGGCGCTATTAATAAAATCACACCTGGAATTGCTTGTTGCAAGCGTTTTAAGTGGGATAAAATCTGTGCTTCTTCGTTTTCATGAGTACTTGCTGCAATCACCGCAACTCGTTCTGTGCCCCAATGACTCTTTAAATCACTAAAACGTTTGCTGTCGATTGTATTGGTTTGCAAATCAAATTTCATATTTCCCAAAACATGTACAATCTCTTTTCTTGCGCCTAATGTAATATAACGTCGCGCATCCTCGTCTCCTTGCGCCAAAATTGCAGAGAATTGATTGAGAATCGGTTTAATTAGAAACTTAATTTTTTTATAGCCATTCAATGAATCATCGGATATCCGTGCATTGGCCAGCAGTAATGGGACTTTTGCTGCTCGTGCCTGATAAATTAAATTCGGCCATAGCTCAGTCTCCATAATCACCCCAACCCGTGGCTGAATTTTTTTAAAAAAGCGCTTAAGTATCCCGGGAAGATCATAAGGGAGATATTGATGAGTGACCTTGTTACCAAAACGTGCCTGTACTCGCTCAGAACCAGTTGGTGTCATGGTGGTCACCAATAAAGACCAGTTTTTTTCCAACATGGCATCAATCAATGGGATAGCAGCAATAACCTCTCCCAAAGATACAGCGTGAATCCAAACGTCAACCGGTTTATACTCATGTTTACTAAGAAAAAAACGTTCTGATATACGTTCCCTGTAAGCAGGTAAGCTTCTCCCTTTCCACCATAAGCGAACGAGAATAAAAGGAGTAAGCAAATACATCAAAAAAGAGTAAAAAAATCGCATATAAAACCAAACCCAAAAGGCGACAGTATATACTTAAAATGTGGTATAAAGCGATAAAATCAGTTAATGGACTTATTTAAGGAATCATTTTAATGTCTCTGCGAGACTTCTTTATCATATCAACTTGGTGGGGAAAGATTATTGGCGCCTGCTGTGGCTATTTAATCAGCGGACCGACAGGGGCAATATTCGGTCTCTTGGTAGGTAATTTTTTTGATCGTGGTTTATCCCACTATTTTTCTAATCCCCATTGGTTGTATTACGCCGAAAAACGTAAGATAACCCAAAAAACCTTTTTCGAGGCCACCTTTTCCATCATGGGGCATTTAGCCAAAGCAGATGGACGCGTTACTGAGAAAGAGCTGGAGATGGCACGTTTATTCATGAACGAAATGCGCTTGAATAGCGAACAGAAAACACTGGCAAAACATTTGTTTAATGAAGGGAAACAATCCCAATTCAATCTAGATGCAATGCTTGAACAATTAAAAATAGCCTGCAAGGATAACCGAGATTTATTAAGGTTATTTATCGACATTCAATATCGAGCTGCGCAAGCAGATGGACTTGATACAAAAAAAATTCAAATGCTGGATAAGATTTTTTCCAAACTTGGATTTGCACCGCTGCACAATCAATTTCGCTTTTATGAGGATTTTGGAACGAGTTATTCGGAACCACAAGATGATGCCACGCAGCAATCACAACAGTCCTATTCGTCATCACATTCGTATTCGTCCTACAGTCGACACAACTATCAACCGACTAAAACAAATATAGATTATGCTTATGCTCTTTTGGAAGTACCGTTGAGTGCCAGCAAACAAGACGTAAAAAAAGCATATCGACGTCTATTAAGCCGCAATCATCCCGACAAATTAATTGCACAAGGTTTACCGCAAGAAATGATTAAAATAGCAAATGAAAAAACTCAGAAAATTGTGAAAGCTTATGAATTAATTTGCTCAAGTAAGGGATGGTAACCACTGCCCTTTTTTAAATAAGTGACACATTGTGAATGCACATCATTGAAGATTTTCAATTAACTGCTCATCGATATGGAACAAATTGCCTGGCAGCAGATAATGCTGATAAATATATTTTAAAAAACTCAATCGAAGCGCATCGTTGTATTGCCAGGTATCAATGTCCGTTATACAAGAAATAAGAGATTGAATTGTTACAATGCAAGATTTTTATCTAAATAGTTTGTTATAAATAAATACTCAATTTTAATCGATCACAAGCGGCTGCTCAAAATATCCGTTCCAATCAGACTCTTCATTTTTTGCAACTTGCTCCTGGAAAAAAGCTGAGATTGGCGCAAGATAGGAGTACATAACTGGTGGAGGTTTAGGTTGAAACTCCGGAAGCTTTACCATCCAACCATGAATAAATGAAAAAAGTAGTTGTCGTGAATATTCATAATCATGGTGAGCACCAGGTATCTCTATAGCCAAATAATTATCTTTATTCGCGCCAAATTCCTTTTTTCTGGCTGCCATGTCTTGTTTAATCACATCATAATCAAACTGACCGACGATATCAAAAATGGGCATTTTCAACTCGGGCTTCTTATCTGTAGACGCAGGAATATTGTATGCAGATAACAGAATCAAGCCTTCGATTTCGGGTACAGGAGGCTTACCTAAGTAATCAAACGTTTGTTTTAATTGCTCTCCATAATGCAAAAGCACAACACGTACATTTTTTTGTTTTCGTAGCGTATTAATCACTTCAGGGAATTGTTTGATCCAAGGTACAGTCACACCGCTGTCGTTATTAAGTAAGACAACCTGCCAACCATTTTGAGCCAACTGCTCAGCCAAATCATTTAACAAGGCAGTAGATTGTGCTTGCACACCACCATTAACTAGGAGTACAGCCCCATATTTTTCTTTTTTTGCAGGCCAATAGGGTAAATCAATGTTCTTACCATCAACCTTGATTTCGAGTTTATCGGCATAAGCAACTGAAAATAACAAAAACAATATCAAAACTATCCTTGTAATGTATTTCATATCATCCTAATAAGTTGATTCTGAGTAATTAAAGTAAGCTGTAGGCTGGGTGCAGCGTAACCCAGGAGTAATGCAGTTGCACCAATCCCGGGTTACGGCTTACGCCTGCACCCAGGCTACATTGATAGATACTGCGTCATTAATCTAAAAGCTCAATACCCGCTTGATCCAACATTTCTCTGGCTCTGTCCCCAAGAATCTTATGAGCCAATGCAGTGGGATGTACTAAATCAAAAAACAAATAACCAGTACATCCATCCTGAGTTGTATTAGGTTTGACTGATGCCACCATTTTTAAAACGGATGTTTTAGTAATGTCTTCAACTACTGAATTAACACAAGTACTAGTTAAATTGGTAAAGCCATAATCTTGTGGATGAGACAACACTTCTTCAAAAGCTTGATGCAAATCATAATGTAGCCATTCTACATCAGGATACTTTTGTTTTAATTCATCAACCGCTTTACTCAATAAGTTATTATGTTCTTTAGCAAAATAAGTCATTTCATTGATAGAACCAAATTCAATTGCTGCAGGAGTTCGACCTAAATCCGGCAAATTAACCACCAAAATATGCTTCGCGCCTTTTTCTACTAAACGCTCCATACTGTGAATAATTCCTAGCTGCACATCGTGTAATGTTTTTTCAACTTCTGAAGGAAATGCAAGATAATTATTCGAGCCTATCCATATAACAAAAAGACTGTCTGCACTTGCTTTATCATGATGCTCTAATAAATAACTGCTCACTTCTCTTCTTAAAGTAAACAATACATCGTCTGCTCCATCTTCCTCAGATACACCTGCACCACCATAAGCATAATCTAATAAATGAGCTGCCGGATCATTAGGAAAATAAGAAGCGATGACATGTTCAATCCAAACAGGTCCATTAGAAAAACGACCCTCATGGTAAGGAGGAGATGGAGGTAATTGATATTTCATAAATTTATACAAATTACCGTTATCAGACAAACTATCCCCAAATACAACTATATTATGAAGAGGTGTAGCCCAAACAATCCCAGAGAATAAAAAAGCCCCTATAGTTGCTAACAGTTTCATGAATACCCTTAAGTTCTAATCCTAAAAAAAGCAGCGACATTTTTTATTAAAAAATGGCTACCGCACTGAATTTTGAAGAGTTTATCTGGTTATTTTAAAAACAAAAGCCTTCCGCATTATAGTATGAAAGATCCTTTATAAGCAATTTTTTTACGCAAGCTTATTTTTCATATTTTTTTCATATTTATCAATAAGTTAAATATATGTAAACTTGCTTTTAAAACAACGCCATAATGCAAATATGCCCATTTCATGGACAAAAAAGTGGCTTTGAGGTTATCCGATTGCACCCCAAGCAAAAGATATTTATATTAATATTTTTTGCCAGGGAGGCTCAAACAATGACTTTTGAACAAAATTTTATCCTTAAATGCCTTAATTTTATGGAGCAAATCCTTTCGGATGAGGGAGAATTAAATGCAGCGATTCGTCATTTTGCCAAAAATCAAGTAAATAACCCGCGCTATCAACTGAACTCGAAAATTACTGAAGCATCGCAATGGAATGAACATGACAAGCTATGCGTCAGCGCCTCTTTTTTTGAAGCAATTGCACGTACCTCTTTATCTTTTTACGCAGAAAATGAAGAGCGAGCACATGAAATCAGTAAAGCTACTGCAGTATTTCAGGAACAGTATTTACCAGTCATGACCGAAAAAACCAATCCCAATCACCGGCTTGATTCAGTAAAGGAAACGATTATACGCATGAAAACAGAGCTGAAAAATAAAATAGACGCTGAAAATCCATACGCCTTTTTTACCCCTGTCACCGCAGGATTGGTTGTGATGGCTGCCGTTGCAACAACAGCAGCATTGTTTGCTTACAAAGCATAGAAACTTGGAGCCGGGATTCGTGTAGAAATAACCGCAGGCTGGACTGTTAAGCCCAGCATGTAATGTGCTGCAGTATTTCTTTCTTAGGACGATAGATAAGTTTACTTGTCAACTGGACTTATAGTGCTGAGTTTCCTGGTAGAAATTTTAGAGAGCAAGAATTAATTTACAACCGCTGGGCTTAACAGCCCAGCCTACACTTGCTATTTTTGTCAACGAGTTCGCTAACATGTATGGGGATGATGGGGCCAGACTGCATGGCCCCTCGTGTTTTATTGAGCACTACTAATTAAGGTAATGTTTAGCTGACGTCCACAGACCCAAGCTTTAGTTAAATCACTCATTACCTCTTTTGTCATGCCTTTAGGTAAACGCACCGTTGAATGGTCGTCATGAATTTTAAGGCCAGTAATATGTTTACTTTGCAAACCCGCTTCATTCGCAATGGCGCCAACAATATTGCCTGGTTTCACACCGTGAATCTTACCTATATCGATGCGAAATAAATCCTGTCCTACAAAATCATCATTGGCTTTTTTACGTCCGTCACGGTCACGAAGCCCTTTCTTCTCAGAGAAACCTCTTCGTTCGTCAACTCGAGAACGTTCGAATTTACCGTCTCGCTCCGCCCGGCCTTCTTTAGCTGGACGTGGTGATTTAGGTAGTGCTTGCTCTTTTTGCCAAGGCAAGTCTTTGTTTAACATCAAAGCAAGTGTTGCCGCAACATCTACTGCAGAAACATCATGTTCTTTTATGTACTCTTCGACAATTCGTTTGTATGAAGGCAAGTTTGCGTGCTCTAAACGTGAGGTGATGTTTGCCATGAAACGTTGTTGTCGTACAACTTGAATCATATGGTCATTAGGCACAGTCACTTTGGCGATACGTTGACGTGTATGTCGTTCAATACTGCTAATTAAACGTGACTCCTTAGGAGTTACAAATAAAACAGCTACCCCAGAACGTCCCGCCCTACCTGTTCTTCCAATACGGTGAACATAAGTTTCATTATCATGCGGTAAATCATAGTTAATCACATGAGTCACTCGTTCTACATCCAGACCGCGGGCAGCAACATCTGTTGCCACCAGGATGTCAATAGCTCCTTGTCTGAATTGGGCAATAATACGCTCGCGTAATGCTTGAGTAATATCACCATGAATCGCCATAGCGCGTAGCCCTTGTTGCTGCAAGACTTCCGCAACTTCCTCAGTACTGCTTTTAGTACGCACAAATACAATCACGCCCTGATATTCTTCTACAGCCAGTACCCGCAATAACGCATCAGGTTTTTGATGACCAGAAGCAAATAAAAAGCGCTGCTCAATACTTTTTACTGTAGCTGTTTCCCCACGTATTTCGATAGATGCAGGGTTATGCAAATAAGTATTGGCAATTTGTCGTATACGATGAGGCATGGTTGCTGAAAACAAACCGATTTGCTTCTCTTCAGGCAATTTTGCCATGATGGTTTCAATGTCTTCAATAAAACCCATACGCAACATTTCATCTGCTTCATCAAGGATGAAGGTACGTAAATTGTCTAACTGCAAAGTACGTCTCTCGATATGGTCCAAAATACGACCAGGAGTTCCTACTACAACCTGAGCGCCTGCCTTTAATTGCTTTAATTGACGACCGTAATCTTGCCCACCACATAAAACAGCAACCGAAGTACCTCGTTGCTTAGCGCTTAATAATTCAAATTGCTCAGCAACCTGAATCGCTAATTCACGAGTAGGAGCCAAAATTAAAGCTTGAGTGCCTTGTACATTAGGCGATAAATTTTGCAATATAGGCAAAGCAAAAGCAGCCGTTTTTCCTGTTCCTGTTTGCGCTAATGCAATCGCATCTCGCCCTTCCATCAATAAAGGAATTGTCTGTACTTGAATTGGAGAAGGCGTGGTAAACTTCATATCCTCTAGTGCCTTGTTTAAAGCATCTGAAAAATTAAAGGACGCGAAGCTTGTTATTTCTTGAGACATAAAAATCCTGATAGATTACAACATAACCTACGAAAGGTTAAGTGATATAAAAATTGGACAGTATAATAACAAAATAAACAAAATAATGCACGATATTTATGAAATTATCAAAGGACACCCGCGTAATCGGGGAATTTATAGCCTGGGTGTGGCGCAGCGTAACCCGGTTTTTTTGGATCTGAATGAATTTTTCAAATCCCGGGTTACGCTGCGCTGGACCCAGGCTACAATAAAAGGGTTTTCATCAAATCAAAGCCGCCAAACGACATGCCTGATCAATCGCATGGCGCGCATCCAGTTCTAAAGCTTTATAAGCCCCACCCACTAAATGTACTGCTTTGCCTGCATCTTTTAACGGAATGAATAATTCAGACAATTCGACTTGTCCAGCACAAATTACCACATTATCTACGGAGAGCACCTGAGGCTTTTCATCGATATGTACATGCAGACCTTCATCATCAATTGCATCATACTGTACCCCAGAAATCATTTTGACTTGTTTATGCTTTAAACTGGAGCGATGAATCCACCCTGTTGTTTTGCCCAAGCGTTTGCCCATTTTTTCTTTTTTACGTTGTAACAAATAGACTTCGCGCGGGCTTGGAGTAATTTCAGGCGGTTTAATTCCTCCACGAAATTTTCCATAAATATCAATACCCCATTCGTTGTAAAACTGTTCTTTAGGGACTGGGTGTTGGTGCGTTAAAAATTCAGCCACATCAAAACCAATCCCACCAGCACCAATAATTGCTACGCGTTGACCTACTTCTTTTTTGCCCGTAATCACATCGATGTAGCTCGCTACTTTCGGATGATCAATCCCATGAATCATAGGAATGCGGGGTTTAATTCCACTGGCTAAAACAATCTCATCAAAATCGTGTAATTGCTCCACCGTTGCCTGGGTATTTAAACGAATAGTCACCTTAAATTTCTGTAGCTGATAATTAAAATAGTCTAGCGTGTGTTGAAAAATTTCCTTGCCAGGAATTCGTTTCGCCAAATTAAATTGTCCGCCTATTTGCTCATTTTTTTCAAATAAGGTCACTTGATGCCCGCGCTCTGCGGCGACTGCCGCAAAAGCAAGTCCCGCAGGCCCCGATCCCACAACGGCAATGGACTTGGGTTTTGCCGTAACCTCATAAATCAATTCCGTTTCGTTACATGCACGCGGATTCACTAAGCACGAAGCAGTTTTATTTACAAAAACCCGGTCAAGACATGCCTGATTGCAGGCAATACACACGTTAATCGCTTCGCTTTCACCTTTTTTAGCTTTCTCAGCAAATAATGGATCGGCCAAAAAGGGTCTGGCCATCGACACCATATCCGCTACCCCCGACTCGATTAATTCGTTGGCTATTTCAGGTGTATTGATACGATTTGAGGTGATTACAGGAATTTTAACTTCCGGCTTTAAATGTTGTGTGAGATGAGTAAATGCTGCTGTAGGAACCATAGTCGCTATAGTTGGAATTCGCGCTTCATGCCAACCAATGCCGGTATTAATGAGCGTAGCCCCCGCCTCTTCTATCGCTTTAGCAAGAATCACTACTTCATCCCAACTGCTGCCATCCGCAATCAAATCAAGCATGGACAAACGAAAAATGATAATAAATTTCTCGCCAACTGCTTCACGCACACTACGAACTATCTCAATAGGAAAACGGATACGATTTTCATAACTACCTCCCCATTCATCCTGACGCTGGTTGGTGTGCGTGACGATAAACTGGTTAAGTAAATATCCTTCACTCCCCATGATTTCAATACCATCGTAACCCGCCAACTGAGCAAGGCGCGCACAACGCGCGAAGTGTTTAATGGTTTTTTTAATACGATGTTGACTCATGACCCAAGGTTTAAAAGGACTAATAGGTGATTTGATACCACTGGGCGCAACAATAAAAGGATGATAACCATAACGGCCTGCATGCAGCGCTTGCAAAATAATTTTGCCTCCCGCCTCATGCACTGTATGGGTGATTAATTCATGGCGATGTTGTTCTTTACTGTTCGTCAATTTGGCGGCAAAAGGAGCTAAACGCCCAGCGCGATCCGGTGCAAAGCCACCTGTTGTGATTAATCCAACGCCACCAAGCGCTCGTTCTCGATAAAATTGTGCCAAACGATTTAAACTGTCCTTATCCTCTTCGAGGCCAGTGTGCATAGATCCCATTAACAAACGATTTTTTAATTGGGTAAAACCTAAGTCTAAAGGCTGAAATAAAGCTTTAAATGGAGTGTTATCAATTCTCAATTCCATGAGTTTTCTCACAAAGGGACATCAAAACGAAAAGTAAAAGTATAACTCCTGTTTGCATCTTTTCACAGAGAGAATAAACAAGAAACTTGTAGTCTGCGCTGCTAAACCCAGCATGTAACAATGGGCTGAAGTAGTTTTTTCTTAGAAAATCATAGAGAAGATACGTGTCAATTGGGCTTCATAATGGAATTGTGGAGAGTACGAATTAATTCACAGACGCAGGGTTTAACAGCCCAGTCTACACTTGCCATGACGATCAAGGTTCAGAATCTAACTATAGGCTCAATTAGAAATAGAAAGCTGTTTTTTATGAGCACGAACTGGACGTACCTGGAAGTGATTGGCAATAAAAGCACCTAATAAAGTAATACTGCATCCCACAAGTGAGTATACCGAAGGTTGTTCATCTAACAAAAGAACGCCCATTAGGGTCGATACGATGGGAAGCGCATAAAGCGTGATGGATGCACTCGAAGCAGATAAATATTTTAACGCATAACCCCATGCTAAATAAGCAAGTGCTGCAGGGAAAATACCCATGTAAATAACGGCTGCTGTCGTTTGCATGTCTGCAATGCGAATTTGCTGGAGCATGTCAGGCAAAAATATGGCTAATAGTAAAGTGCCACCCCACATAACCCAAGCAATGATTGCAACAGGATGATAGACGCTCACAAATTGCTTTTGGATAATTGTTAAGATCGCCCCCATTAATGCAGAAACCAAAATGGCCATAATCCCTTGTTGCATTCCTGGCTCTGAACTCTCGCCAATCGCCAATAAAGCCAGACCCAAGATACTAATAAAGATGCCAAACCAAACACCAAGAGTCAGTTTTTCACGTAAAAAAATCAGCGATAAAAGTACGGTCAATACCGGCATTAAACCAATAACAAAACTGGCTACACCTGCAGAGACACTCAACTCGCCATAATTCAAACAAATATTATAAATGCCTATACCAGCCATCCCAGCAAGAAGCAATTGAACACGATCCTTCCACACCACGCGTTTTTTAATACCCAAACTGTAGTAGATGACGAACATACACAATGACGCAACGATAAATCGTAAAAGAGCAAGCGCTCCAGGAGTATAGCCGACTAAACCAATGCGTATCCCAACGAATGCTGAAGCCCAAAAGACAATGGCAATAATAATGACACAGCTTACTTTGAAAGACTGCATATTGCACACCTGTTTTGCGGAAAATAATCGACTTATTGTATCAGAATTACTCTAAATAATCACGCCACATTACTTTGAATCAAGCAACCAAATGTCTGATATTGCATGTTCATTTAAGCGACATTAATGTTGCACCGCACCCAAAAAACCCTGATTTTAAGAGCTTTTTTTGCAAAATCACACTTTATTAACCACATTATGTAAAAATGTTTGGCATTTTCTTTTTTATAAACTATTTTTAAAGAAGGGCCTGTTCCTGTTGAGGATGAAGCTATGGATGACCCTTTTTCTGACCTGAAAAAAGCATTGGACCCCCTATTTTATTTGGTACCCAATAGAGATGGGAAGTATGGTGCTTTCTCTGAAATTCAGCGTCTAAAGGAAGCTGTTGAAAATTACCTGCCTAAAGACAAAGGATCTTTTATCGCACTCATCAAGGCGCTGGGAGCAGCAGTACCCCAGTTCGAAAAGTGGCGAGTCAATTTTGATTCCATAAAAAGGGCGGCCGACTCATTAGCTGAACAACATAAAATGCCGTATCCAAATTGGGATAAATTTCTGTCTGGTACATCAATGTTCCAATTTAGTACACTGAATATGCAGGAAGACCATGAGCTCATCGATTGGTTAACTGCCGTATCTGGAGAAGCGTTTCCTCACGATGAGATTAACAAACAAACGAGTATGTTAATTGACCATAGCGAGCAGCTTGGATTTAGTCCACGGCTAAGAGCTCATTTAGAAAAAGATCCCAAGTTTTTATCTCGCTTGATTATGAAATCTAAAGAGAACTTCAACGAAATTTTAAATACTCGCTTGAGTTTTCACCTAACTGATAAACAAATAGCTAAAGCAATTGTCCACCATTACTTACCTCCGTCGATTCAAAAAGATCACTTTTCGTTTGCGCAAGTAGAACAATTTATTCAGAGGTTCAATGAAATACTATCTAATAGTGGGCGCTCAGTTCCTATATTATTGCGTAATGCAGCAGCCAAAGATGTTTTGGATAAGGTCAATATTTTTCAAATATACCAAAGTGATGAATATCAAAATCGTCAAGAATCCCCTTCCTTTGCGAACGATGAACCTTTAAGCCCCCAACAACCTAACAAGCCTTGGTAAATCCATACCCTCATCTGCCCTACGGGCACCTTCTCCCCTTGGGGAGAAGGGATTCAAAAGTCTCTATTTCTTTTAAGATAAGGAAAAAATTATCCCTAATCTAACAAACCTAAAGACTTAACAGTATCACGCTCTTGTCTTAGTTCATTCAATGTTTTGTCAAACATGTCACGACCGTAATCATTAAAGGATATCCCTTCAACTACGCTTAATTCTCCGTGTTCGCGACGGCAAGGGAAGGAGAAGATCAAGCCTTCATCCACACCATACTCGCCTTGAGAGCTACGACACATAGAGAATGACTCACCAGCCGGAGTATCATTAACCAAATGGTTCACACCGGTAATAATGGCATTAGCCGCAGAAGCAGCAGAAGAAGAACCTCGTGCTTTAATTACTGCAGCACCCCGCTGTTGTACCGTAGAAACAAAAGTATCTTTCAACCAAGACTCGTCAATCACTTGAGCTGCAGAAACTCCATTGATTTTTGCATTATAAAAATCAGGATATTGAGTTGAAGAATGGTTCCCCCAAATAGTCATTTGAGTGACTGCCGTAATATCAACACCCGCTTTTTTAGCCAACTGAGTACGTGATCTTAATTCATCCAAAGTAGTCATGGCATAAAAACGATCATTAGGTATATCTTTGGCATGATGCATTGCAATCAAGCAGTTTGTGTTGCAAGGATTACCGACTACAAAGGCGCGCACATCATCACTTGCATAATCATTAATTGCCTGACCTTGTTTGGTAAATATCCCACCGTTAATTTGTAATAAATCAGCGCGTTCCATACCTTGTTTACGTGGCACAGAGCCGACTAATAATGCCCAGTTTACTCCGTCCATTGCCTTATTCATGTCTGCAGTACAAACCACACGCTTCAATAAAGGAAAGGCACAATCGTCTAGCTCCATAGCAACCCCTTCTAGAGAAGGAAGTGCGGCTTCAAGCTCAAGCAGGTTTAATTCCACTTCAGTGTTTGCACCAAACATTTGTCCAGAAGCAATGCGAAACAATAATGCATAACCAATTTGTCCAGCTGCCCCAGTAACAGCGACTCTAACTCGTTTATTTCCCATGTGATTTCCTCTTATTTTTTTAGGTAAACGATGCAAATTCTCTCTTATGCAACGAGAAGAAAGCTCAATGCATGGTTACTTTTTTTGTTACAAAACTCGCAACATGATACTATTGCATTCCCAAACAAGCCAGTATAAATAGAGTAATGATCCCTTTATCGTTGTACATTCACATTCCATGGTGCATCCGTAAATGCCCTTATTGTGACTTCAATTCCCATAAAAGTCCTGACACTTTGCCTGAACAAAATTATGTGCAAGCGCTTATCGCTGACTTAAAAACAGATTTACAACACTTTGAAACTCGCGAAATTTGCTCTATTTTCATTGGTGGCGGCACTCCAAGCCTGTTTTCTGCTCAAGCCTATGACACTTTATTCACCGAATTGAAACGTCTTTTGCCCTTTGCCAAAGACATTGAAATCACGATGGAAGCCAACCCAGGTACAGTAGAACAACAACGTTTTACCGAATACCGACACATTGGTATCAATCGACTTTCTTTGGGAATTCAAAGCTTCAATCCTGAGCATCTACATGCTCTGGGCCGTATCCATGATGCCCAACAAGCTCATCGTGCTATCGAATCGGCACGTAATGCTGGTTTTAACAATTTAAATCTAGACATCATGCATGGTTTGCCCAAACAAAGTGTCGCGCAAGGAGTTGACGATTTACGCGCAGCAATTGCGCATCAACCCGAACATTTGTCTTGGTACCAATTAACCATAGAACCTAATACAGTATTTTACAAAGAAAAACCGCCATTACCTTCCGAAGATGAAGCATGGTTGCTTGAGGAAGAAGGACTCGCCTTACTTAAAGAATCTGGTTTTGAACGTTATGAAATTTCTGCTTTTGCTCAACCCCACCGACAAGCGCGACACAATTTGAATTACTGGTTATTTGGCGACTACTTGGGCATAGGAGCAGGAGCACACGGGAAGATCACTACCGTAAATGGAATACAAAGAACCCGCAAACATCGTCAGCCTAAAGAATACCTCGATGCAGACAAACCCTTTTTAGCCAGCATAGAAACAGTAGAAGCCGCGGATCTTCTTTTTGAATTTATGCTCAACACGACACGTTTAGAACAAGCCATTCCCTTAGCACTCTTTAAGCAAACGACGGGATTGTCGCTTAGTCATTTGCTCCCCAAACTCAAAATGGCAGCAAATAAAAAGCTTATTACCCTAACCGACACCCACTGGCAAGTAACTGCGTTTGGCAGACGTTACACCAATGACTTGCAAGCCCTGTATTTGTAGCGATGATAAATTGTAGCCTGGGTGCGGCGAAGCGGAACCCAGGCTACGAAATATATGCAGCCACTTGCTTGCAAATAAAGATTAATTGATAATAAAGTTACTTTCCGAACAAGGAGTAATCGGTGATATTATTCATTTTCTTGGTAGTTCTTGCTTATCTAATGGGATCTATCTGCTCTGCAGTCATTATCAGCAAAACGTTTGCTTTGCCTGACCCTCGTAGTGAAGGCTCAAAGAATCCTGGTGCGACTAATGTATTGCGACTTGCGGGAAAAAAATACGCAGCATTAGTTATGGTGACCGATTTACTCAAAGGGACCATTCCAGTACTCATCGCCAAAGCCCTGGATGCCGAACCAGCTACAGTGGGATTTACTGCTCTAGCAGCAGTTATCGGCCATATGTACCCTTTTTTCTTTGACTTTAAAGGCGGAAAAGGAGTTGCGACAGCAATAGGAGCGCTCTTAGGATTTCATTTTCTTGTAGGTATTTTAGTCGCCGCAACATGGTTATTGGTCGCCAAATTCTCTCGCTATTCCTCTTTAGCATCCATCACCGCTATTGGTTTTTCTCCATTCTATTCGCTGTTACTCATCCAGCGTTTGGATATTTTTCCCCCCATATTCATCATGGCCATCTTAGTTCTCTACAAACATAAAGAAAATATTGTGCGCCTTATTGATAAAAAAGAACCAAAAATCAAACTAAAGAAAACAGTAATTGAAGAAATTATGGAGAATGGCTCTCAAGAAGCTGCGCCTCCCCCAAAAAAAGCAGAAACATCTGTTCCCAAAGTAGAAATTGACATAGTAGAAACCACTATAATCACTGAAACCATAGTGACTAAGCCTAAAACTACAAAAACAGCTAAAACCACGAAAACAGTCAGTAAAAAGACTGAAGCACCAGAGAAGAAAACTAAAACAGCTAAAAAACCAGCTGTTTCCAAAACAAAAACCAAGAAGCCTAAAGAAGAATGATAAATCACCTAATTGGAGTTCGTCCATAAGCATAGAAAAAGGATGAACTCAATTAGGAAAGATAGGCAATGAATTAAGCCAAAGGCCATCTTGCCTTAACTTCAACACTAGGGCTCAAGTCCTTTTCTCCTCGTAACATCCGCAAACATCCAGCATAAGCAATCATCGCCCCATTATCGGTACAATATTCTAAAGCTGGAAAATAAATCGTGCCGCCAATACTTTCAATCCATGCACGTAAACCTGAACGCAGCGCTTTATTCGCCCCCACGCCACCTGCAACCACCAATTGCTTACACCCAGATTCTTGTACCGCACGTTTGCATTTGATCATTAAGGTATCAACCACTGCTTGCTGAAAAGCCTTGGCAATTTCAGCGCGTGCACGCTCATCTTTTGTGCTTTGATTCCATGTGTTTAAGGAAAATGTTTTCAAACCACTGAAACTAAAATCAAGACCAGGGCGATCCGTCATAGGACGTGGGAAACGATATGGAGTTGACTCGCATTGATCCGCAAGGGCTGCGAGCACTGGCCCTCCTGGATAAGGTATTCCCATTAATTTAGCCGTTTTATCAAACGCTTCACCTACTGCATCATCAAGAGTATCCCCAAGTATGTGATATTCTCCCAAATCTTTGACTTCAACCAATTGGCAATGACCACCGGATACCAAAAGTGCGATAAAGGGGAATTGAAGCGAGGGGGTTTCCATTTTCGCAGCCAAAAGATGTGCTTCCAAATGATGAATGGCCAATGCAGGAATTTGTAATGCATATGCCAAGCTTTTGGCAAAGCAAGAACCAACAAGTAATGCACCAATTAGACCTGGTCCTGCTGTATAAGCAATCCCATCTAGTGCTTTTTTATCGAGCCCTGTCTGTTGTAACACTTCATCGAGCAAAGGAATTAAATAATTAATATGATCCCGCGAGGCAAGTTCAGGCACTACACCACCATGTACACGATGGGTATCAATTTGCGAATGCAAGGCATGTGCTAACAAACCCGCATCTGAATCATAAATCGCTACTCCAGTTTCATCACAAGAAGATTCAATGCCTAAAATCAACATAAAAAGAGCCTGATAAAAAAATTCAGTAATTGTACCATACATCATGTGACCTGGGTGAAGCGCAGCACAACCCCAGGGTTATGGAATTCGTTCAGGTCTGGAAAACCCGGTTACGGCTTTACCTCCATTCATGCGACAATTTTAAAAATAAAATTTTCGCTATTAAAACTTGACGGGGGCTTCAACTAGCACTAGAATTGCCCACCTATTAAGATCAAATAACCAGAGGACTAGTTTAATGCCTACCGTTCGCGTCAAAGAAGGCGAAAACCCAGAATACGCATTGCGTCGTTTTAAGCGCTCTTGTGAAAAAGCCGGTATTTTAACCGAATTACGCCGTCGTGAATTTTATGAAAAGCCAACTGCTGAGCGTAAACGCAAGCAAGCTGCTGCGGTAAAACGTCATCTGAAGAAAATTTCTCGTGATATGACAGCAAAACAACAAGGCGGCAAACGCCGACGTAAATAGGATTCTGTCCGTCCTGTATTTTTACTAGGCCACATGTACTTCGCATAGTCACAATTTAATTGATGAGTATGATGTCGTATTTAGTGGCCTTTCGCTTTTTAGAGCATATTAGACTTCTTCCGAAACTCAGGTAGAGAAGAGGTTGCTTACATTAGGGCCGAGCTGCTCATTGGATTTTTAAGGAATAAGAAATGACTATTAAAGAACGTCTCAATAATGATGTTAAAGATGCAATGCGTGCGAAAGATAAAGAACTATTGTCCACACTTCGTTTAATTACTGCTGCTGTAAAACAAGTTGAAGTGGATGAGCGTATTGAAGTAGATGATGAGCGCATGTTGGTGATTTTGGATAAAATGAGCAAACAACGTAAAGAATCCATTGCGCAATACGAAAAAGCCAGTCGCGAGGATCTGGTTGCTCAGGAACAATTTGAGCTCGATATTCTTAAAAAATACTTACCTGAGCCTTTATCAGCTGCAGAAATTGAGAACATGGTTCAAGATGCCATTGCCTCAACTGGCGCTGAAAAAATGGCAGATATGGGTAAAGTCATGGCACTCTTAAAGCCCAGCTTGCAAGGCCGAGCTGATATGGCTCAAGTCAGTGCCATGATTAAGGCCAAGCTAAGTTAAGGATCAATATGTCTGGCTTAATCCCGCAGCCATTCATTGACGATCTTCTCCACCGCACGGATCTGGTTGAACTAATTGACAGCTATGTTCCCTTGAAAAAACGAGGGAACAGTCATATTGCCTGCTGTCCTTTTCATAATGAAAAATCTCCTTCATTTAATGTCGTTGCGAAAAAGCAGTTTTATCACTGCTTTGGTTGTGGTGCCTCAGGAAATGCCATCAGCTTTGTCATGAACTACCTGAATCAAGGGTTTGTTGATGCAATTGAAACCCTGGCCGCCCGTGTGGGTTTAACAATTCCTCGAGACAAACAGACGGAGAAAAATAATTCATCACAGGACCTTTATAAACTCTTGTCAGACGTATGCCTTTATTATCAAAAAAAATTAAGACATGAAGGGCAAGCTGCCATTGATTATTTACGAGGCAGAGGCTTAAGTGGAGAAATCGCCAAACTCTATCAGCTAGGTTATGCAAACGAAGGATGGCACCATCTTGAAAAAGCATTTCCCCGAAATCAACGTGAACTACTTGCAACTGGGATGTTGATTAAAAATGACGATGGAAAAATCTATGATCGCTACCGTAACCGCGTCATGTTCCCTATTCATGACCGCCATGGACGCATTATAGGTTTTGGCGGACGCGTACTGGATAAAGAGCAAAAACCCAAATACCTTAATTCACCTGAAACCGTCATTTTTCAGAAAAGTAGAGAATTGTATGGTTTACATCAGATTCTAAGTCAACAAAAAACAATAGAATACATCATTGTGGTTGAAGGCTACATGGACGTGATTGCATTAGCCCAACATGGGGTGATGAATGCGGTAGCAACCTTAGGTACAGCGACCAGCACCTATCACATTCAACTTCTTGCCAAACATACCAAATCACTGATTTTCTGTTTTGATGGCGACAATGCCGGAAGGCAAGCGGCATGGCGTGCTCTTGAAAGCAGCTTACCGCATTTGAATTTAGGGCTGGATGCCAGTTTTATGTTTTTGCCCGATGGGCATGATCCAGACAGTTTGGTTCGCGAAGAAGGGAAAGACAATTTTTTAAATCGACTCAAGCAAGCCACGCCCTTGCACCGCTTTCTTTTTGACAACCTGGCCAAAGATCTCAATCTGCTTCGCCCCGCAGGCAAAACGCAACTTATTAATTTAGCCAAGCCATTCTTACAAAAAATGGATGAAGGCTCATACAAACAACTCCTCATCGAAGATCTGGCGCGTTTAACTCATATCGAAACCCATCGTTTAAACCAGCTGATTACGGAGGAGGTGAAAGCACCCCAGCAAGAACAGACCATGAGCATTGCGCGTACACCAATGCGTATTGCCGTAGCCCTCCTCTTACAACACCCGGAAATTTATACGCAAATTAAACAGCAAATCAATCTAGAACTCCTTGACGCTCAAGAGCATGAAATTTTACTCAGTGTATTACAGCAGCTGGCAACAAATCCGCAAGCAACTACGGCAACGCTGATTGAACTGTGGCGTAATCATGCTTATTTTGATTCTATGAACAAACTTGCAGCCTGGGACCATCTGGTGCCGGAACAAGAGTTAGTCAAAGAATTCATTGATATTATCTTCTTCTTGCAAAAACAAAATCGTGAATTAACCATACGGCAATTGATTAATAAATCACGCCAACAAGGATTGGACGAAGCGGAAAAAATAAAGCTACAAGAGATGTTAAAAGAGCGGCATATTTGAAACATTCACATTCTATATTGAACCTCAAAAATCAGGTAGAAAGGTTGGCTAAGCCTAGCGTTTGTAGAACTCTTTCTCACGCCCCGAAATAGCTCCTAAGAAAAAATATTTTGCTGCTTGTTACATGCTGGGCTTAACAGCCCAGCCTACTTTTATTTTGCTTTGTCAGTGAATTACCTAACATACAGAAATGACGGAGTGCCTAATGATGCCTTAACTCCAATGCAGCACCTTGCTGCTGCAGAATTAATTCAGACATTTCTTTTTTGGAAATCGAAATTTCTTGTGCGCCATCCATGCTACTTGTGATGCGAATTTTAAAACAATCGGGATCCTCAGTGGCACTTATTTCTTCTAACCTAAAATGCTCTTCTAAATGATCCAAAACGGAAATACCCGTACTTCCTAGATGATCATTTAAGTAGGTAACTAAAGTGGAGGAATCAAAAATAAGCGGTAATTTTTCTAACTCCAACTCTTGTCGATGTACTGTACTGTATGCCAGATTCATAACAGCAAGGAATTGGGAAGCAGGAATTACAAATTCTTGTGGCATATCTCCCGAATAATTACTTTCTGCAAGAAGCTTGAAAAAATAATGGCCATTATGATTCACATATTCAACTTTAGTGAAATCATAGGAGGTATTAAGCTTTATTTGCAGCAGATGACACACATAATCTTTATTTTGACTGCTCGACATAAAATTAAGTGTCTCATTAAAATAAAGGCTTAATTCAGGTAATTGCGAATGTTCAGTAAACTTTCTGCCAACAACCACATTCATAGGTTGCGCTGTTCGAGGCTGCAATAAGATGTCACGTATTTTACTAAAAAGACTTAAATCTTGATAAGAATCAACTTTACTGGGCTGGATACCCATCTGCGCAAAAGCCTTTGCATTCTCAGCAAAATTTTCCAGATCCATGCGTAACAATTTTCGACAGGCTGCTAAACGGATCAAATTTAAGCGAATGGTTAGTGGTGTATTATCGTTATTAATTAAGATATTACTCACACCCACACCGTGCAAATCGCCAGCAAGAATACGCTCTCCTTCACGGGCCTTGTTATAACACAATCGTTTTAAATTAAGAATTTTTTGTAATGAGATGAAATGACTTGCAAAAAGAGTACTCGTTGCCCCTAATTGAGATTTATGTGCGTGTGACATATCGGTACTTAATTCTTTTGCAACAACATATAAAATACAATACTCCTGTTGCTCATGAGTCAGCTTGAGATAGTTCGGGCTTTTCAAAAGTGTCTCAAGGGAATTAAATTCTTTATATAAAGCCAATCCTGAATATTCTAAGAGATTGTCAAGAAGAGTTCGTGCCGTAGCGATTTTTTCAAGGTTGCTGCGCGTATCTTTTGCTAACTTAGGAGATAGTAAATATCTAAGCTCCTTTTCATCATATTCAAGAGGAAATTCAAGCGTTTTATTTGTTTTTTTTATGCAAAATTGCTCTATCGCTCCCGATTGATCATTTAACGATACGGCAATGCAATGACCTTCTTTACGTAGATGCGTCACAATATCTTGCAATCGACCTGCGCAGCCTTTGAGGGTAAATGCATCGATAACTAAGACACCATCTGCTTTAAGCTTATTGTAAGCCTGAACGATTGCAGCAACTGGATCAACCAAGTGCATGAATGTTTTGCTAGAAAAAATATAATCGAATTGTTGCGTAGCAATCGGTTTAAATGCCCCATACCCTGGAGCTTCTAAATATTCTGCATTGCCGGTAAGATATTTTTCATTAGGAATGAGATTGCCAACAGGAGAACGTTCATCAGTTGCGGAAATGCCGTACACCGTCACTTGATGCTTATATTTAAGGCCTTTATTTATCGCTGTATCATGTGCAGTAATGAATGCACCATTCGATGTTCCAATATCTAATACCGTAATATCTCGTTTAAGGGCTGCTTCTTTAATAAGTTGCTCGGTATCTAATTGCACACCTTCTGCATATTCAAAACTATAATCGCTAGATCCCTCCCAAACGTATCCTTTTTTTATATTTTTTACACTGTTATAGGCTTGATCAATTTGTTCTATAAAATGTTGGGGTCTTTCTTTCATGTTGCCCTCAAATACACCATAAGCGTAAGCAATTCATCCATCGACATTTGTAATTATAGATTTTATTGAGCATTTTGTATAAAATGTGATGGAAGGGGTCTTGCGAAGAATGAGTCAAAACCTCATAAACAGGACGTTCTAAAAAAAGCAGTAAAAAACTACTAGTATGTTACAAACTCCCGGTTTATAATTATAAGATTTTGTAATCCTAAAGAAGCAATCATTTTTAGCTTGTGCTTTAAATTCTGTACGATTCGCTTGTTTTTTAGGATTGTTTCTAATTGTCCCTAGAGAAGTGCCTATGACCATAAACGATCAAGAACAGCAAAGCTCACAGATAACCAAAGTGATTAGCTTGGGAAAAGAGCAGGGTTACTTGACTTACAGCCAAATTAATGACCTTTTGCCTAACATAGTTGATACAGAACATTTTGATGTCATTATCAGTATGCTGGAAGGCATGAACATCAAAGTATTTGAGTTACCCCCTGGTGATGATGAATTGGCACTTCTGCTTAATACAGAAGAAGTACCTGATATCGAAGAAGCCGCCATGGTACTTGCCTCTGTGGACAAAGAAACCGGACGTACAACGGATCCAGTCCGCATGTACATGCGTGAAATGGGCACAGTAGAACTGTTAACCCGTGAAGGCGAAATCCGCATTGCGAAACGCATTGAAGAAGGTATTTACCAAGTACTTAAATCTTTGGCACATTACCCAGAAACTGCCCAATTAGTGCTTGATGATTATGAGCGATTTATCGCCCAAGAAATTCGCCTCAATGAAATTATTAGTGGCTTCTCAGACGTTGAAGATGAAGTAGCTCCGGCTGCAAGCATAGGCTCCATGCTGGACGAAGTGCAACAAATGGATGACATGATCCTCTCTGCGGAAGAGGAAGATGAAGATGGCGAAGGCGGTATAGGAGAAGTCGATGACGGCCCAAATCCAGAACAAGCCAAAATTTATTTTGATGACTTACGTGCTAAGCTTGAAGAGGCAATCGCTACTTTAAAAGAGAATGGTAGAGAACATGCCAAAGCGCTTAAAGCCTTAGAAGCAATGTCTGAATCGTTCTTAAAACTGAAGCTCACCTCCAGACAAGTCGATCGCTTAACGCGTCATTTCCGCCAATTACGTAACCACATCAGAGAATTCGAACGTGGCATTATGCGTCTTTGTATTGAAAAAGCACGTATCCCACGTAAACTGTTCATTGATACCTTCCCAGGCCAAGAAACAGATATGGAATGGCTCAAAGGTATTCTTGCCAAACACGGCAAAAAACTCGATCTAGAGCGTATCCAGGAACATACTGATGATATTTTACGTATCCAATCCCGCTTGGTCGCATTCGAAGCAGAATACGGTTTGACGATTGGGGAAATTAAAGACATCAACCGTAAAATGTCTATTGGCGAAGCCAAAGCACGCCGCGCCAAAAAAGAAATGGTTGAAGCCAACTTACGTTTGGTTATTTCCATCGCGAAAAAATACACCAACCGTGGCTTGCAATTCCTTGATTTAATCCAGGAAGGCAATATCGGTCTAATGAAAGCAGTAGATAAATTTGAATACCGTCGTGGTTACAAATTCTCTACCTACGCAACCTGGTGGATTAGACAAGCAATTACCCGTTCCATCGCCGATCAGGCGCGTACCATCCGTATTCCGGTACACATGATCGAAACAATTAACAAGCTCAACCGTATTTCCAGACAAATTCTTCAGGAAACTGGCCGTGAAGCCACCCCCGAAGAACTAGCTGAAAAAATGGAATTGAGCGAAGACAAGATTCGCAAAGTTTTAAAAATCGCCAAAGAACCCATTTCTATGGAAACTCCAGTAGGCGACGATGACGATTCGCATTTAGGTGACTTTATTGAAGACAACAACATCGAATCTCCAATCGATATGGCAACCGCCGAAGGCTTACGCGAAGCAACTCTGGAAATCTTGGAAACCTTAACACCAAGAGAAGCCAAGGTACTACGTATGCGTTTTGGTATCGAAATGAATACCGACCATACTCTGGAAGAAGTAGGCAAACAATTTGACGTAACTCGCGAAAGAATTCGTCAGATCGAAGCCAAAGCGCTCCGCAAACTGCGCCACCCCTCTCGCTCAGAGAAACTGAGAAGCTTCTTAGAAGGCGATGAAGGCTAATGAGACAAAAAGGAAGGATAAAAGGATTTGTGCCCCCTTTACCCTTCCCTACCCTCTCCTTAGCGGGAGAGGGAAATCTTAAAAAAATCATAAAAAAACTAGCACATTAAACAAATTAAGTTTAAAATGACCCCCTCTTCGGGCCCATAGCTCAGTTGGTCAGAGCAGCGGACTCATAATCCGTTGGTCCTAGGTTCAAGTCCTAGTGGGCCCACCAATAAAATCAAGTAGTTACGTTAGTTTTTAGAAAATTCGAAAAAGTCGTGTAGACGCAATGTAGACGGATTCTTTAAGGAAAAAAAATTATGAGACGTGACTGGGATGTCATTAGAAATATCTTAATAAAGATTGAAAACCTAGAAACTAATACTTATTTACAGCTTAAAAACTTCCCTGAATCAGAACATAATAAAATTTCCCATCATATTGAGTTGTTATGTGATGATAACTTGATTGAGTGTAATATTCATAAAACAACAGCTGGTCGACCCTATGATTTCCATGTTAGCAGACTAACATGGAGAGGACATGAGTTCCTTGACTCAGTTCGTTCAGATACAGTTTGGAGCAAAACAAAAGAAGTGTTTAAAAACAAAGGTGTTGATATGGGATTTAACCTGATAATCGCTACTGCACAAAAAATTGCTGGAACCTTGTTATCTTAGAACTATAATAGCCAATCAAGTCTAGTGAAAGCTAACTGCTATGCTTACAACTGATAAAACTAACGCTCCAACGGATAACCAAATACTTGTTTTAAACCTTCTGTGATCATTTAAAAGTTCCGCTAGTATTGACACCATTAATGGAAATTGAATTACATGAATATCTGTACCCAGCTTAATCTCAAATAATGGGGTTTTATCAAAACTATGTTTTTTATTCAGATAGTGATAGATACGTCCAAATATCAATTCCTCATCCGTTCTTAAAATTTCTGCTATTTTTTTAATCTCAATTGGAAGATAAATTTTTTCCTCGCGGGTTTTATTTTCTGGAGAATAATTGAGAAAATCTTCTAAATATAAACTGTATATGGTTTCCAGAATTTTCATATCTGTGGGGATACCATTTCCACCAAATTTATTTTTTAACCAGCAATAAATCTTATTTGTCCCTTTTTTGATTTGACACATTATTATTCCTTTATCTATTTGAAAACGCTGTTAACCCATTGCACAAATTCAGTCATGTTCATTAAATCGATTCTGCGCTTCGAAACATCTAACTCTCTTAAATTAAATTTTTCACAAGATTCACGAAGCCATTCTATAGCCCCAGGTTTTGCACCACCGCCATCAAGTAAAATAATAATATGAGGCTCAATCATTTTTTCAGAGCAGTTCAAAAATAAATAAGGAAGCTTTTCGTCAACGCTCCCAGAAACCTGTTGCCATTTACATTCAATCCTAGTGTTCAAATTGTATGCTTTGGACATTAATACAAATTCTGTAGCACTAGCATGCTTATAAAGCCCTTCATAGGGAACATTTTTCAATAATAGTTCATCACCATAGCTAGATGGATTCAATTTCCAATCTTTATAACGGACAACAGTAAATCCCTTTTTGGTGAGAGCGAACTCGACTAGTCCTTCGAGAACCCCTCCACTACTATTTGCATATGAACCGCCTTGTTTCATAACACGCCCCTAATTAAATAAGGCAAGTACTTCACGTGCTCGACCTCTAGTACTTCCGTTACAACTTATACTACGTTGTACGTCAAAACTTAGGATGCTTGATCCTTGATATAAATTCTGAGTAAACGCCGTATCATGATTCGATAAAATGACTGGAATTCCCTTAGCAGCTAGTTCTTTTGCTAGCTCAACTAATCTTCTTTGGTCTTCTGATCCAAAGTCAGTAGAATGATATTTTGTAAAATTTGCCGATGCAGATAACGGTACATATGGGGGATCGCAATAGACTACATCTCCTTTTGTAGCTTCATTCATAATTAAGCTATAGTCAGCACATTTAAACTCTGCCTTCTCTGCTTTTTGAATGAAAACTAGCATTTCATTTTCTGGAAAATAAGGCTTTTTATAATCGCCAAAAGCCGTATTGAACTTGCCAGAACTGTTGTAACGCATTAGGCCATTAAAAGCATGACGATTAAGGTAAAGAAATAATGCAGCCTTCAAGTAGCTGTCTTCAGTCGAATTAAACTCTGAACGCAACGTTAGGAAAGTTGATTTTTTATTAAATTCATCACTAAAAAATTGCTTACAAAAATGAATAAAATCATGCCGTTCAGACTTTAAGTGCTCAAATAAATTAATGAGATCAGCATTGATATCAGCAAGAAGAAACTTGTCATAGTCCATATTTAAAAATACCGCTCCAGAACCTACAAACGGCTCAATCAAACGAGCCCCCTTAGGTAGTCTGGCTCGAATCTTATTTATTATCTTAAACTTACCACCAGCCCATTTTAAAAATGGCCTAATAGGAACTATTAAAGCCTGTTCATTGTTTTTTCTCATTATTTGTCCTTTTTATCTAATTTTAGTCTAGTTTAGAAAATTAGGACTCATTTGTGCTCTATAATTAAACAGTGGCGTCTTGCCTTATTATTATTTTTCCTCTGAGCAATTGCTGTGATGAAGGGCAATAATGCTCTAAGAGGGCTTGGACTAATCCAAGAAAATAATAAAGGTGTTTTATGCTGAACAAGCTAAAAACCGTTTTTGTAAGACAACATTCGAGAAAGCTATCAAGCTTCCCTGTTCATGTTCGTGCTTACTGGCGGTCACAACCAAGTAGGCGTTAAGTCTACATAAGGCGTTTTCGCCACCCCCTTTGGGGCAAAGGAGTCAATAAATATGGATATTATTGCAGCATTTCGTTGGGATAGCTCTGAAAAATCTATTAGCTTTATGGCAATTGATGAGAATTATAGTGTGCGAATTATTCCACTAAATACCAAATTAACAAAAAACAATTTAAACAAACTCTTTCAAGAAGCCGAAAATACAATTAAAAGATTTTTTAAAGAGATTGAAACTATTTATCGCGGTAATCCAGATGCTAACATACGAATAGAATATAAGATTGTGGGTCACGGTAGCCCTGCACATCAGTACCACACAAAAATACATAAACCGAGTGATAGCACAGAATTTGTAAGAAAATCATTTTTTGAAAATTTTAATGATTATAAGATGGGCTATTCCTTACATCTTGCTGAGAAGCAATACCGTACAAATCTGAAAAAACCAGCATTAACTGAATTTAAAACTGGGCTTGATAATTTAGAGCTGATTGAGAAGAAAAAAAACAATGCATATCAATATCATCTTTGGGCTTTGATACTCCATGCCACAAAATCGAATTATGCAAAGGAAATTACTAAATTAACAAAAATACTCAAGCCAGAGAAAGTGCAGCAGATAGATAAGAAGAAGCGTCATCCAGCATAGCGATAGCCAAACTTATTTCAGTTTCTAAATTATGTTTTAAATGATATGTAACAAGTGATTCATTAACAGATTCTTTCTTATGGATTTCTTCCATTCCATTGAGAATAACTGAAAGCTCTTTACGCCTAATCCAAATTAGTTCTTTATTCTTAGAACTTAATGACTCATAAAGGTTTTGCCTAGCGCCGCGAAGATATAAAAGAGCCGCACCCAGAGGATATTTCTTTGGTAATATTTTATTGCTTTGAGGGACCATATTCAATTCGCCAACCCAAAAATGTACAATATTTAATCATGATTGGTTTGAAATTGCAATATTCTAGAGTGACGTAACATAATTCTTTAATTATGTTTCGTTATCCTTTTCAATGTTTTCTTTTAACTTTTTCCGCTTTACAAAATAATCACATATCCATTCTTTAGCAAGATACGCGATAATCCAAACCATTGTATTTATAAAATTAATTTCTAGGAATTCTAGAGCAATGATATTAGAGTCTTAGCCACAAATAACAAATCCAACCACACCAGTTCAACGTCATGGTTTAGCCTTATAAACTCTGTTCTATAATTTCACAAGGACAATATTCTTTTTTAATCAGACCTAATTGCATCGTTCAATACAATTCACTGATTAATTTTGAAACTAAAATGGAGAGTTTCATGACTTCAACTCTTATTGTAGGGAATGGTTTGGGGATGGCATTAAATCCTGACCACTTCAACTTGCAAACTGGACTAACATCCGCATGGAATCATTTTAATGACGCTGAAAAACACTTAATTAGTCTAGGTACAAACAACAGGCCAGCTGGTGAAGAGAATCTTGAAGAAAATCATAAAATAATGACTGCATGCCATAAATTACTAGAATTTCAAGAATTAGAGTTGTTGAATGAGAGAGGGATAAACTATCCAGATTTATACCGAGATTTTATATTCAATACAGCCTTACACTTTTTTAATTACGAGGGTGATCTTCCTGTAGACTTTGTGGAATCGCTAATAGGCTTAATTCAGGGAGGATGTCATGTAGCTACACTTAATTATGATAAACTTTTATATTCTGCATTAGTAGAGCGGAATATTCTTAGAGGTTACGATGGAGATCTTGTAGATGGTATATATAACTCGGGATATCACTATGAAAATATGTTAAGAACTTTTCATCATTTTAATTGGTATTTACATATTCATGGCTGCCCAATTTTTTATACGAAGAACTCAGAAATATATAAATGCAAATATTATGAAGTACCAGATTCTACCCGTAATCTTGAAGAAAAATATGAGCATATAGTACTAGCAAAAACAGAGTTAAAGCCTGAAATCATTTCAAATAGTCCTATTTTAGGAAGCTATTTTAATTTCTTCAGTAAGGCATTGTTTGAAAGCACTAGGCTTTTTATTTTTGGTTACAGTGGTGAAGACAATCATATAAATAATGAAATTAAAAACTGGGCCTTAGATCGCTCAAACTCTTTTGAAGATACAGTAATTTATATCATTCAATGGAGAGGCGCGCAGCAAAATGAAATATACTGGAAACACAGAATTATTCCTAATATGCCCTGGGAAAACGAAGAACGAATAACATTACATTATATCCCTCTGGATAATATCCTGGAGTATAGATTCCCAGAGTAATATTCAAAATTTTAATTAAGGGGTCCTACAGTATCTCAATAACAATTAACTTAGTTAAAATATCAATAGGGTAAGACTCGATTGATTAACATTTATAATCAAGAAAATAAATTCACATAAACATGTTATCCAATATCTCAGGGACATAGGGGACATTTTGGGCAACCGCATCATTGCTGGTCTGGAGGCGTCCCCCGCCTCAAAATTCAAGTTGGGGCAGAAGGGACAGTTTGGGCTTGCTTAATTTAAGGGAATATTGAATATGCCCGGCTTTCAGAGGAGTTTTTCGGGATCAGGGATAGAATTGTATGTAAAGGATGGTATGGGATCGGTCTTTTTCTTTGATACGGGTTTGTTCACTTGTTTTTTATGGCATTGGTCAATGCTGTCCTTCTGGCTGTAACCAGACAATTGGCCGTTAAGGAATTTCAATACATATAAACGAAATGTGTTATAGGTGGCGGTGAAGCTTCCTTCATCATGTAAAGTTTCCCATATGGCAGTAAGCGACCACCCTTTTTCCAAAGCTTCGGAAATGTCTTCACGCATAGCTAGAAATTCCACTTTATTTTTTCTGGCTATTGTTCTTTGTTGACTCTGTTTAGAAGTCGATATGATTTCTGTTAAGGATTTTTTCATGGTTTACTCTCCATATTACTGATTAATCAATCCTTTGAGTTTATTGTTTATTTCTATTTATTTTCGACCTTTTCGGTCACTGCCAATGCCCTTTTTGGTAACTTTCGGTAATTTATTATTTATTTCTGTTTATTCATGATTATTTTCGTAACTAACCGTTCTATAACGAACAATTACGAATAATTACCTAAAGACGGTTCCAAAATAAATTTCAAAATGCAGGGCAAGATAGGTGAAGTTAGCTAACCAGCGAGCTGGTTGCCAAACTTCACGAGTCTTATTCGCACCTTCGGTGCTCAACGTAAAAATCGATGATATAGGCAGTTTTATTCACCTCCCCAAATTTTACCGGTAAAAACATACAGCCTTGGAGTACCTACCCCTTTGATTCTTGGTTTGTGTGAGGCTTTGCCATCTGAAGCGGGTTTCAGCCAACCAGCTTGTAATAAAACCCTAGTCACGGTGCGTTGATCAAAACCTCTGCACAGCTCATTTTTGTACGCCTCGGTTAACACCATGTAGATGCGAAATCCTTCGTTATCTGTATGATAAAACCCTGCCCGGTTAAGAATCTTGTCATTGTTGGGTGAGTTGGCATTATCAAATCGGCTGGCACCATGAGATTCAAAGAAAGCTCGTACTTGCGCCATAATGGCGCGATCTTCGCGCTGGCCATCAACTCCAAAAGCATCCTGCCATGCAATGAAGCAAGTCTTCACAGCATGGATAGATTCACCTTTTTGCCAACCTGTCAGACCAAATTGACTTGCCAGTTCTCCCGCAGCAGCAACTAATGCAAAGCGTCTGGCAACACGGATTATCTGACCTGTTGCATCGGGTTGAATAACTGCATCAACAAAGGTTTGAATGGTGTCGATAATCAATCGGCCGATTGTTTGTCGGTTGGTAACTATTTGATTCAACCACGCCATACCGATTGCACCATAATATTGGCTGCTATATTTCTTAAGCGATAAAGCCATACTGGCTGGGCTTAGTTGCTCATGAATCGTTTCAAAGATCCCCATTCCACAACCTGCATCTACCTCAATATCAGCAAGTCTGATTTCCTGACCTGCATTAATGCGCTGCCCTGATTTTGCCATCAGTGCGGTCAAAGATTCTTCACCAGCAGATAAGAAGAATAAAGACCATCGGGAAGATTGCTTAACAGTACCTGTGCGAGAGGCACGTGTTTTTCCCTGGCCATTAGCTAGCAAATAAGCGGCCTCCCCTGCTTCCCTGGGATCCATTTGGCTTAGTTCATCAAGAATCAGCAATCCATCATTGTGTAATGACGCCAAACCTTCAAGGCCATTGGTGGTGCTACGCCATAAACGACTATAAGATTGTGGGTTTCCCCAAACAGAAGCAGCTAGACTCAATGCAGTGCTTTTACCTGATGAGGATGCGCCCCTGAAATGAAAACCGCCTGAGTCTTCGCCAACAATCTTTGCCAGAACCGGTGCAAGAGCTACAGATACGGCAAACACCAATCTTGAGTTGCCTGATGCCAGCCGACCTATTGAGTCGCGCCATTCTTCAACGCTTCCCTTAATAGACACTGCTGGTTCAATGGCATTGGTATTCTGGAAAACAATTTTCTCTGTTGATTGCCCGATACATTGGGAAGCGGTTACAAAAACATCGCCATGCCAACCCAGTTTATCAACACATCGTGCACGTGCGTCTACCGGAAAGACTTGTAAATAGGAAGCCAACAAATCGCGAGCAGACCTATTGGGAGAAATGCTCAATCCCAATCTGGCCAGCTCTCGCCTCACATCGGAGGCATCACCTTGCAACAAAGCCAGTGGCATTGCCCACTGATGAGTTATCCCGTCGTCATCCTTCCATTCCAACAATCGACCCCATTCACCACTTTGGGCATCTCGGGTCTTTGCAACAACATACAATGGTGCGCATATCCATCGAGGTGGCAATGGATTACCATCCTTATCAATACCGATAAAGGTCAACCCCTCAGCAGTTAATCGAAAGCGACCACCTGCATAGTCGCAAAAAACTGGACGCTGCTTTGGTGTATTGGCTAATTCAATAACATGATTTTGTGACATAGATTATTCTCCAAACAACAGTCAAACCATAGCAATGAAGTAAATTCATTCTGATGATTTTTAAATTTATGCGTTCTCAACGAGCTGTAACTGACCTTCGTCACTGGTTGAGTAATAAATTTTTTGTTGTTGGAGAAAATTCAACACATCACTTTTTCGGTACAACACCTTGCGACCAATTTTTAAATAGGGAACACCACCACCCGCCCAGCGGTTACGTTCAAGTAACTGGGTGGAGCAGCTTAATACCGCAGCAATGGTTTGTTGATTAAAAAGCGCAGAATGTGGCGCAGATTCAAATTCGTTTAATAGATGTAAACGGGATGGTTTTTGTACAGACATAGGAGTCTCCGCATTGATTATTCTCTCAGCTACTGCTGAACCAGTCCAATCCTTTGGATGAATCCCAATGCCTATCCAGTTTAACCTAGACAAGTCACTGATATTCTTACTGACTATAAAAGCTTCTACTTCAAGCTTGAAAAAAGTATTGCGCATTCCTTCAAAACTTGTCAAGCAAAAAAGTTTGAATTAAAAGAGGTGTTATTAAATGATATTGATTGATATTGAAAATCACTTTAAAAATGAAGGTGTCCCATGCGTCCCATGGTTACAAAATAAGGTAGGGACCTATTTAGCCCAGTATTGACGAGGATGCCCCACTTGTCCCCTTCGTCCCAGAGAATCTTTAAATGTCTGCAAATGCGGCACTCAATTACTGAATTTAATTCCATTTGAATAAGTCTCTAATGAAAACACACCATCTTTAACAACCAAAAGTGCATGCCCATCCTGTACATCAGGTAGATTAATATTCCACATTCTCTTAAACCACGAATCATCTACGGCAAGGGGTTGTTTAATCAGTTCATACGCTAATGAGGCTTCCTCAGTGAGTTTGCCCTGTTGGCATTGCTCTTCAATAAACTCAACATCAGTCTCAAACCAATTTAAGGACTCATTCATATCTCGAATGGTGAATTGATTCCAAGTACAGGTAAATGGTGCCCCCATATGACCGCTAACCCAGAAATTTGGCAGGAAATGAGATATTAGCCGTGAAATTAAAGGCTCTTTGCCAGGACTAACATGTGATACGAATATAGAGGGCTTATCTTTATTTTTAAGTTGCTTGTATAGAACACCAAATTGATGTAATGCTGTCCAGACCTTACCCCCATTGCCAGCAATTGGCTGATCGAATAATTTTTTACCTGCAAGAAAATTACCACCTAAACCATACAGTGAAAACTCAACATTATCTTTATGACTAAAATCATAAAAATGATGTTCATCAAGTAAATTTAAGTTTTTTATTTTTAGCCCAGTAGTTAATCGTTTCAAGACTTCTACATCTTCATGATTTCCCCAAACGGCATAAACTGGAACTGAAAATTGTTTTAAACCTGCAATATAATCTGGAAAATCACCTAATAACTTTTCTTCTTTTACAATCTCAATCAATTGTTCACGTTCAGTTTGTTTATCAACGTTATATTTCCGCCAAACTGGAGAGTGGCATATCAATAATCGCAGTTCTCTGGGGCTAAGCCGGTGAATACTTTGATCATCATAAAAACCAAAGTCACCCGCATGAATAACCATATCAGCATTAGTTTGAGCCACCAATTGATTGATGATATCCAAATTTCCATGAGTATCGCTGGTTAGTAAAATTCTGTGCATCGAGACATAACCTTAATTTAAGTTTTACTCATACATGTTGTATCAATGCTTCCAATACATATGCATAAGCTTCTTGAGGATCAAACATTTTCATACCAGTAGGAAGTAAAGGACTCATATCACCACAAAATCCAGTATGTTGCATTTTTGCTTCCATATTATCGACAAATAATTTTTTGCTTATATTATGACCACCGAATTTCATATACTCTCGAAAGCAATGCAATATCTTTGAAGTATCCAGAGTCTTTAAAGTATTCAATGCGATGTATAAATCATACAAATCACGGCCTTTGCGTCTTTGATATAAGGCTCTCATTTTAGTCCCTAACAACTCTTCTATTGGAAACGTTGTAATGTCTACTCTTCCTTGTTCCCATGAAGATAAACATTCGAAAGAATGATGAGACAAGCCCATTATACTAAAATGTTCTCGACTGTTAATTTCAAGTTTAAGCCGAATAGGAAACCCATCTTCACTAGTTGTACGATATGTAAGTGTTACACCACTCTCACTAAAACTTCTTTTAGGTTCCCCAAGCCATGGATCCATTGTTTCCCTAAGTCCATCAATTGTTTTGCCAATAGGCTCAGAATTCGTTTGCACCAAATCAATATCTTCACTGTAGCGTGATGGGGGATTAAAATATAATTTGTTGAGAGCGGTTCCACCTCTAAAAGCCAAATTTTGTTGTAATTGTGGCTGGGCATAAATTTTTAATAATGCTTTTGTGATAATCAAATCCTGTTCTATTTGTCTGGGTTCTTGCCAAGGAACAAATTTTGTCCATTCTAAAATAAAGCGCTTTGGAATCATTCTTCTATCTCAAGTGAATCATTAATAATTAATTTAAACCGGATATTTCGGTTACCTTCTTTAAGAGGTGAGTCAGGACTTAGTCGAATAAACTGCACAGAACGAGTTAAGATTTCTTGCTCCACTAATGTGGCCAGATTTTCGTATCCAACCTGTTCACAAATAAACCCTAATCGCTGTAGAACACTATTATTTTTTTCCAAATGAATAACATTTTCAAATATGGATTCATCACACATTTCTGCAAGATCTTTAATAACAGCACTGACATTACTTAAATAACCACATTCTTTGTAAAACCGGACAAGATCAAGCACTGTTTGTTCTTTGCATGAAATTTGAACATATCCTGTTGGTACGGTCAGTTGTTCTTTTCTTGCAAGACTACAATCATTGAAAACATAAAATTTTATAAGACCACGCTCTAGTTCAATTGAACGACGTGTTTTATTCGTGATAATTTGAAATGTCATGGGTTGTTGATTTGTTGCCCCATACATTGAAGCAGCACTTAGAAGAGCAATATAATACTCCCTCCCAAGATGCTCCATTAGTGGGTCAATTATCCAATGAGGTGGTACCCCTCCAAGATGTTGATATTCCGGGGGGATTATCATAAAAAAATCACGTGTTAAGTGTCTAATTACTTTTTTATTGAGCAATCGATAAGCTTGAAATCTAAATTGTTCTGAATTTAAAGATAGGCTGGACAGTACCTCTTCTTTTGAGAAGAAATATTTTCCATCAGCCAATACTTGTTGTATGTAATCGCGTATATATTTCATATTCATATTGTTGCATTATTCGCAACATTTCGTAAACATAATATTTACATTTATTTCAATTACCCTTAAATTTTGAATAGCATTGTCTGTCTAGGGTATTATCTTTTTAGTTCATTGATATTCATAACTCAGCCGCCTCCATCATATGCTCAAGTATAAAATTAGCTACTTGTTGCATGGGTTTTCGTAACCGCTCCACATCTTTCATAATATACCCGGCTGTAACATCATTATTCATTTTATGATTGAGTAATCGCTTCAAGGCATAAGCAGGTAGATCAAGGGTATCAGCAATAGTGGCAAATGTTCTTCTCAGATCATGCAAAGTAAATGGAACACCGGATAATTCCACCACCCTATTCACCGCTTTTTTAGGTTCATAGATATAACCCGTTTTACTTTCAGCTGGGAATACAAATTCACTGGTTTTATTACGGCTTCTGCGTTCCATCAACTCATAAACAAAATCAGACATAGGCAAGGTGTGGATTTCGTGATTTTTGGTGTCTTGCAGGGTGATAGTTTTGGATTTGAGATCAATATCTTCCCAACGCAAGGAGGCAGCTTCCATTTTTCGCATGCCGGTGAATAAGAGTAATAAAAAATAATCATGCCACAGTAAGGCATTGCGGTAGTTGTCTGTCTCAACCAATACAATGACTGCTTTATACCAGTCAGCTAATTGATGGGGCTTGATAACTGTTTGTTTTCGATCCACTCGATACCATGCCCGGGTATGCGATAGGTATTTGACTGGATTAATGGTGATAATTGGATGGCCGTTGCCATCTTGATATTCATACATAGCATAATTAAAAATGGCTCTTAATACCCTCATTGCATTGTTGGCGCGTGCCTTACTATTTGCCTGCCCATGCTTGGTATGTCGTTTGGCAATCATCTCTCGGGAAATATTTACCAGTGGTTTATCTAGCCAGTCAGGTACCACTTCATGCAGCACACATTGATAATCGTTTAAGGTTCGTGGCTTTAAATCTTTTCTTGCTTTAAGGTAATCATTCAATACCTGCTGTAAGGTCATGGCATGAACTTTTTTGGTTTTCTTTTCTGCTATTGGATCATCACCTCTGGCCACACTACCCAACAGACTCTTGGCCTGCTTTCTGGCTTCTTCAACAGTCAAGTTGCCGTATTTGCCTAACGTCACTCTTTTAACCTTGCCGTTGATTCTGGTTTCAACGATGAAACTTTTAACACCACCAGAGGTAACTCGTAAAGCAAAGCCTTTTAACTCATGATCACGATAAAACGTTTGAGTTTTACCGGGGATATGTTCGAGTTTATCAACGATGGTTTTGGTTAATTTAATACCCTTTTCAGCTTCCGCCATAATTTACCCCTAAAACTCCATGTAGACGCCATGTAGACACTTTATTTAAAACTAAATAAATTTCAATAGGACAAATTATGGCTTATAAACGTTGATTTTAAAAGGTTTTTGAAAGAATTTAAAATTTGGTAAAAGTGGCTAAAACCCCTATTTTACAGACTCATAATCCGTTGGTCGCCCTAGGTTCAAGTCCTAGTGGGCCCACCAACAAAGTCATTTAAAATCAATAAATTGTAATTTAGACCTCTAGTTTTCCCCGATATATTGCAAAGATTTTGTGTCGAATATTCCCCACAAAAATTACACAACCAATTAATTGTAAATGAATAGAAGCAGCGGACTATTGGTCCTCAGTTTGTAAGATACGAAAATATTATGACATCCGTAAGATAAGTTGAGACCATACGGCCCCCTTATTTGGTATAACACTAGAGCATCTTTATGTCGGCTATATCAAGTTCACAGCGCTTATCAAAACTATTGGGGACAGTACTAGGGAAATAAATAATGGGAAAACAAAAAATTAGTTGATATGATTTGAAATAAAGTTAGGAATATATAGTCAAATGCAATTATTAAGGATGATTCCATTACTCCCCATTTTTACTCTTATGGGGTGCACGATGTATCATCCAAGACCATTAAACACAGAGGACTTAAATAAGGCCTTATCTACTCCGGATGAAAAACAAATTGCTCAAAAAGCAACTTTACTTAATCATCCACGTATCCCTCCCACTCGTATTGATTTTTCCAAACCTCTTACAGCAAAAGAACTAGCCGTTTTAGCTGTTCTAATAAGCCCGGATTTGAAGGCATTAAGGGCTAAAGAAGGTGTTGCTGAGGCGCAGGTATTTAATGCAGGATTACTACCCGATCCTAAATTAGCTTATACGTATTTGTGGACAGTCCCTCCTATGCCAGGAGCTGTAAATGCTTATAATTATGATTTATTTTGGGATATTGCCTCGATTGTCACAACGAGAACAGCTTTAAAAGTAGCAAAACCTAAAGCAGACCAAACACGTTACGATGTTGCCTGGCAAGAATGGATGAGCGCCAATCAGGCTGAACTACTGGCATCTCGTATTTATTTTCTACAAAAACAATTGCAAGTAGCTAGAAAAGCTACACGTACAGCAAAGCATATTTTAGATGTTACTAAGTCCGATTTATTGAAGCATGATACAACAATTGATGAATTTGGCTTACGCCAATCAGTTTACCTCGACTTTTTAGATCAAACCTCAACGCTCGAACGCACTTTAAAAAAAACAGTATTACAACTTAATCAGCTTTTTGGATTTCTACCAAACAAAAATGTAGTAGTCAATGTAAAACCTGTTCCATTTATTACATTAAATGCGGCTCAATTATTTGAAGAAGCAAGAGTATTTCGATTAGACTTACTCGCATTACAAGCAGGATACGCAAGTCAGGAAGCTACATTATACAAAGCGATTTTAGGACAGTTTCCACACTTTTCTTTAGATATTGAAAAAGGAAAAGATAATACAAACACACCTTCTTTAGGTGGAATGCTCACTTTTGATATTCCAATCATTAACCGGAATCGAGGTGAAATTGCGATTGCTAAAGCAACCCGCGAACAGCTCTACCAAGAGTATGTAGCACGTTTAAATCAAACCCGATCGGACATTGCAACTTTGATAGCTGATTTAGAAATAGTACATAGAGAAGAAGAAATTATACGAAAACAGCTCCCAGAAATGGAAAAGGCGGAACGGCTCATGCGTGAAGGACTAAATAAAGGAAATATCACTTTAATCACCTACGAAAGTGTACTAACCAGTTTGCTGACCAATCAATTACGGTTGTTGACATTACAACAAACAATCACAGAGCAAATGATTGGTCTACAAATTGCTGTAGGTAAATATCGATAAGGAAAGTCTCTAAATGTCTAATAAAAATAAGTTGGGTCTTATTATCATTCTCATGACGCTAATTATCGTGATTTTTTTGAGTTTATTTCAACATCATTCAAAAACAATTAACAAAACTTCTTCTGTATTAGTACAAGTCGCCACAGTCAAACAAATACCAATTGCTCAAACACAAACAACCTATGGCATTGTTAATGCTGCACCAGAACATATCAAACAAATTACGATACAAAATGAAGCCTTAGTTCAACAAATTTTTGTCACTCAAGGACAACATGTGAATAAAGGAGAGCCATTAATTAAATTATCTACTACTGCAAAATCAAATTTAAATCTGGAAAATGCAAAAATTGCAGTTGATTTTGCACAGAAAGAACTTGATCGTGTTGAAAAGTTACGTTCGCAATTTTTAGCAACCAATGCGAATGTCCAAACAGCAAAACAAAACTTAGCCAAGTCAGAAGCAGTACTTAATAACCTTGAACAACAGCAGCAAAATGAAACAGGAAGTGTATTTCGATCCGATTGCAACTGTAATGTTGTTGCCATTAATATTCAACCTGGACAGATTGTCCCTCCAGGGACTACTTTGTTAACTTACACGGATACAACCCAAGCACAAATTCGTCTTGGGATTGAGTACGATGACTTATCTAAAGTTCATATTGGGCAAAAAGTGATTATTACGCCTATTTATAACAATGCATTATCTTATTCAGGAAATATATCAAATATTACCGATCAGATTGATCCAAAAACTGGATTAATTGATGTTATTGTGCCTTTAGGCAATGCCTCAGGGTTAATTCCTGGGAGCATGGTAGAAGGAAAAATTTTGTTAACAGAACCCCAAAAAATGCTTGCCGTACCTCGAGGTGCTGTTCTTTATGAGAATGGAAGAGCTTATGTTTTTATCAATATTAATAATATTGCTGTTAAACGTTGGGTAATTGTTGGCGGGGGTAATGAACAATTCATTGCGATTAAAGAAGGGCTTAAATTAAATGAGTCTGTTGTGATTCTTGGAAATTATGAGCTACGCGATGGGATACACTTACGTGTGGAGTCAAAACCATGATCGGCGGGTGGCTACAGAAACATCGGATGTCTGTATTATTTTTATTAATTTTATTGACATTGGGCGGATTGTTAACTGCATTTAAATTACCAGTGATGTTGTTTCCCAATATCCAATTTCCTAGAATTTTGGTTATGGTTGATTCAGGCGATCGTCCTGCTGATCGAATGGTTGTTGAAGTCACCGAACCATTGGAGCAAGCATTGCGTGCTCTTCCTGAAGTAATCAGTATACGCTCAACAAGCAGTAGAGGAGCTGAGGAGCTATCCGTCAACTTTAATTGGAATAGCGATATGGTCATTGCCTTATTGCAAGTTGAATCAGCAGTTAACCAAGTATTGTCTAAACTTCCTTCCGGAACAACATTCTCTGCTGAGAGAATGGATCCCATTATCTACCCCATACTTAGCTTATCCTTAACATCGAATCAAAGTGATCTCGTTTCATTACATGATTTTGCTTATTTTCAATTGCGCCCAATGTTATCTGTTATCCCAGGAGTCGCTAAAGTAAAAGTTGTTGGAGGTCAAGAAGCGGAATATCAAGTACTTGTTGATCCCATGAAGCTACAAGCCGCAAATATTACGCTTAACGAGGTAATCAACGCTCTGACAGCAAATAATATAGTAACCGCTGTAGGTCGTTTAGAAGAACACTATAGGCTTTATTTAATCCTATCAGATACTCGATTACGCAATGTTGAGGATCTAAACCATACTATTTTACGAAGCAGTACCAGTGGAATTATTGATTTGGATGATGTTGCAACAGTAACGAAAAGTACTGTTCCTAAATGGACTCGGGTCACGGCAAATGGCAAGGATGCAGTTTTGCTCAATATCTTGCAACAACCCGGTGCAAGTACTGTTTCAATTGCAAAAAAAATAAAACAACAACTCAAAAGTTTCCATGACCAAATCCCTGCCGATATTCAGGTTAAAACCTGGTACGACCAATCGCAATTAATCACAGGAGCAGCAGATAGTGTACGTGACGCAATTCTTATTGGTATCGTGCTTGCAGTGATTATTTTATTCTTATTTTTACGCAACATTCGAATGACCTTAATTGTTGCTATCGTTCTTCCATGTGTACTCATAACCTCTATTTTACTGCTCTATGTCCTAAATATGAGTTTTAATATCATGACATTAGGCGGTATGGCTGCTGCTGTTGGCCTTGTAATCGATGATGGTGTCGTGATGCTAGAGTACATCATGCGACGTTTAAGTGAAGGCCACAAGGGAGAACCAACTCATGGCCCTGTTTTAAGTGCCGCAATGCAAATGTTGCACCCTTTAGCGGGATCTTCGTTAGCAACAATTATTATCTTTCTACCACTTGCATTTATTGGAGGGATTACTGGCGGATTTTTCAAAGCGTTAGCCATCACTATGGCAACCGCATTGATTATTTCATTTTTTTTCGCTTTTTTAGTCGTGCCATTACTTGGAGAAATGCTGCTGAAACAAGTAGATGCTAAAAAACTTGAGCGAGCTGGCCCAAAATTAAAAAAAACATTTAAAATGTATCACTCCCTCATGCGCCTATTTCTAAAAAAATCAATTTGGCCCATCCTTAGTATTTTGCTCATCCTATTCATCGGTTATTTTTCTTATACACAAGTGGGTTCAGGTTTTATGCCTAAGATGGATGAGGGAGGATTTACTCTAGATTACATCACCCAACCAGGTACGTCCCTGACCGAGACCGATAGATTATTAAAACAAGTGGAACAAATTATTAAAAAAATTCCTGAAGTGCGTAACTACTCGCGCCGAACTGGATTACAACTCGGAGGTGGTTTGACTGAACCAAATACTGGTGATTTTTTTATCCGTCTTACCCCACCTCCTCGTCGTGATATTGATGCGATTATGACTGAAGTACGACAACAAATTAATTTACTTGTTCCTGGTATAAAAGTTGAAACAGCACAACTTATGGAAGATATGATTGGTGATTTAACAGCAGTCCCACAACCCATTGAAATAAAAATTTTTGGTGATAATGAACACATTTTGCAAAGTACTGCAAAAAAAATCGCCAAATTAATTGCTAATGTAGATGGAGTAGTAGAAATAAAAAATGGAATTGTCATCTCTGGAGATGCAATCATCATCAAAATTAATCGTATAAAAGCCGCATTGAAAAATTTAGATCCAGAGTCAATCACCAAACAAATTCAAACTCAGTTAATGGGTACTGTTGTCAGCCAAATTCAACAAGGTGAAAAAGTCATTGGTATCCGAGTATGGACGCCTCCTGCACTACGGGATCGAATAGAAAAGCTAAAACTCTTACCCTTGCGCACTGCAACAGGACATTATGTGTCATTACAAAATGTTGCGGACATAACTATAGAAAAAGGACAGGCTGAAATTACTCGAGAAAACTTAAAGTCTATGATTGCTGTAACTGCCCGCATAGAAAACAGAGATATGGGTACCACCCTTGCAGAAATAAAAAACAAAATGAATCACTTCACTCTTCCACCTCATGTATACATACAATATGGTGGTCTTTATGAAGAACAACAACATTCTTTTTATCAACTAATCATTGTTTTCATTAGCGCCATATTATTGGTTGCCGGTTTACTACTTTATCTATACGAGAACGTGCTCATCGTATTAAGCATCTTATTTACAACTCTATTATCTATATCGGGAATTTTTTTGGGACTTTGGATAACCAATACTGAATTAAATATTTCCTCCATGATGGGGATGACCATGATTATTGGTATTGTTACAGAAATTGCGATTTTTTATTTTGCAGAACTACGCACTCATCATCGACATAATCGTAATACAATAATCACTTCTGGAATAATGCGCATGCGCCCAATTTTAATGACCTCAATTATAGCTATTCTTTCATTGTTACCACTCGCATTAAGCATTGGAACAGGCTCTGGAATGCAACAACCTCTTGCCATTGCGATTATTTCTGGATTAATTTTAGCTGTGCCATTAGTTTTAATTTTGATGCCCGCGATATATCTCATGCTGAATCAATTAAAATATTCTACCCCTCGCAAGAAATAGATTCCACTGATTAACATTTGAGCAATGCAAATGTTTTTTCTATAAAGCTCAATATATAATTGAATATTGCACTGTGGGGATTTTGTGTATCTGAGTACGACACTGTTATACATCGTAGGACATTTGTAGTGGATTCCCGCGATAAAAATTATATTAAAATCAATTGTTTATTTTTGAATTAGGTGACTCATAATCCGTTGGTCGTCCTAGGTTCAAGTCCTAGTGTGCCCACCAATAAAATCAAGTAGTTACGGTAGTTCAAAAAATTTAAGACCTCTGAGGGGCACTGATGGGGCACTTAGAAATAACAAATCACCAAAAGTAGCAACAAAGATGTCAAAGAAACCTCCTGAAATCCTCTATAAATATCGCAACTTTGATGCCCGAGCTATCTCAATGCTTGCTAATAATCAAATTTACTTTGCAAGCCCTCTTGATTTTAATGATCCTTTTGACTGTGTTGCTCATGAACACATGTCTATTCAGACTAAATTATGATTTAGATCTTCGGGGGAAAAATTTAGCCAATTATAGGCAAGCTCTTTCCCAAGAAAAGGCCAGTTCGATTATGGATTTTGGTGATCTATTTCATGCCTAATTTTGCACCATTATTAAAAATTTGTTAGTATGCTTCTTTTGTTGGAGAAAGGAGAGTATTTAATTTATTGCTTATGAAAAACTCCAAACTGCAAATTTGTAATGCGATCATTCATCCTGGTGAACAGGTAAATCTAGCTTTGCCTCTACCTGATTTATATTCCTGCGCTTCATTATACATGCCTATAAAGGTAGTTCACAGTAAAGAGCCTGGGCCGTGCCTGCTAATTTTTTCCGCTGTTAAAGGAGATGAGTTGAACGGCTTGGAAATTATAAATCGTCTCATTGAGTCTATTAAGCCTTCTCAAATAAAAGGCACGCTAATTACAGTACCTGTTCTAAATATTTTAGGTTTAATTGATCCATCCAGAGCCCATAATCATACGAGCTTGGAGGGATGCTTCCCCGGCATAGAGAACGGCTCATACAGTGAACGATTAGCGTATATCTTTACGCGAGAAATATTAAGTAAAGCAAATGTCTGCGTTGAATTGCGAACTGGTTCGCTAAACCATGAGCTCTTACCGCAAATTTATTGTGATCTTAATAATGCTGAAGCGAAACATTTAGCTCAAAGTTTTAAAGCTCCTGTGATTACTAATGTGAGTGCAGAAGCAAACTCATTAAGAAGAACAATTGAACAATTAGCTATTCCAGCACTTATCTATCAGGCAGGCGAGGCAATGCGTTTCAACGAACCGGCAATTAAGCTAGGAGTCTCCGGGATTCATCATATTATGAATGCTATGAATATGCTTCGTTATTCTGAGCATAGTGAGAAAAGCGCATTTAAATCAATTTTTTCTCAGGATCAAGACTGGATCCGAGCACATCGTAGTGGAGTTTTGCTAAGCATGGTGGAGCTTGGACAAAAAATCAGCAAGGGACAGCGTATTGGCCTCATCAATGACCCATTTAGTGCGGATACGGCTGAAGTTGTACAAGCAGATCAAGAGGGAATAGTTGTAGGTATAAATTGCAACCCTTTAATTCATGAAGGGCAAACTATTTTTAAAGTAGCTACTTTTATTGATAATAACCGGGCTAAGTCAGTTTTGGAGGCCTGGGACAATGAGAGCAAACAATAGTGGAGATAGAAAACAAAATTAATGCAACAGGAATCCTTGTCTGGTTCAGTTGTGCGCTTTTTTTTATGTATGAGTTTATATTACGTACGGTCGTAGGCACTTTTCAAACGCAGTTAACGAATGATTTAAGCTTAACACCATTTTCTTTTTCTTTATTAAGTACCACTGGGTATTCGCTTATTTATGGATTAATGCAAATTCCAGTCGGAATTATTACTATTCGCATTGGTTTGAAAAAATCATTATTTATGGCTGCTCTCCTTTGTTCTATTTCTACTGCAGGATTTGCGATATCTTATCAACTTGCTACGGCTATGATATGTCGAATAGCCATGGGCTTTGGCTCCTCCTTCGGTTTTGTTTGTTTGCTCATCGCAGTTTATGATTGGATGCCCAGGAGAAGCGTCGCCTTTTATATCGGAATTTCTCAATTCATAGGAACCATGGGGCCAATGATGGCAGCTGGTCCATTACACTCTTTATCCCAAACTTCAGCTATGGGCTGGCGAAGTTTTTTTTTCTGTATGGCAGCCGTAGGCCTTATGATTGCATTGCTCGTTTTCCTGTTCGTAAAGGAAAATCGCACTAATAGTAGAAAATTTATTATTCTTGCAAAACCGACAGCAGTTACTAAAAGCTTGATAAAAATAATGAGTCAAATACAAATCTGGTACATTGCACTATTTTCGGCTTGTATTTATTTTTCTATTGATTATTTATCAGAAAATGTAGGCGTTGAGTTTCTAGTAAAAAAAGGGCTCTCCTCCACATTTTCTTCCTATATGATAACTTTGGCATGGCTTGGATATGCATTGGGATGTCCTTTATTAGGCTTTATATCTGATAAAATACATCGTAGAAAGCCTTTAATGCTCGTCAGTTCTTTCATTGCCTTATTTTGTCTGTCGGGTATTATCTTTTTTCCACTTGGAAAAACTGCAACAGTATTATGCTTTCTACTACTCGGTCTAAGTGCTAGTGGTCAAAGTATAGGATTTGCTATCATTGCAGAACAATGCAAAAAGGAGTACTTAGGCGGTGGGTTAGGATTTAACAATGCAATGATAGCACTCCTATCAGCAAGCGGAGCACCATTGATTGGCAGTCTTCTATCTTGCTCAGCAGGCATGAAAAATTATAAAGAAGCACTTTTCATTTTGATTGTTTTTACAACTATTGCAACACTATTATCCATCTTTGCAATAAAAGAAACCTATTGTAAATCAATGAGAGATAACTTACTTCTTTCTTTAGAACCCGCGACATAAAATAAAAAACAACTAGATCTGTAGAACCCAATATTAAAGGCGATTTAAATGCATGATTTGATTTTGACTAATATGTGGATTGTTTATATTTGTATGGTCATTGGAATTACAACTCTTTTACAAATACTTGGCAAACGAGTAGTGCATCACTTAACAATTAGAGCAGAAAGGTTAAATATTATTTTTGGAGAAGCTCTATTAAAGGCAATAAGCATACCTATGGTATTTTTATTTTGGCTACTTGCCTTATCTTTTTGCTGTTCGATTATTTTAACTCATAAAAAATATTATTTTCTTGCGGTAAATCATCTGCAAATAAGAACCGTATTGATTATCATTATTTTATGCTGGGCACTAGTTCGCTTTATTCGACGGTTGGAAGCACTCTATATCCAAGCACGCATTAAGAACAATAAAGTTATAGACAAAACATTAATACATGCGTTAAGTCAGTTATCAATATTCATTACATGTATTTTAGGACTGCTAATAGTTTTGCAAATAATGAATATTCCTATTGCTGGATTGCTGGCTTTTGGAGGGATTGGTGGCGCTAGTATAGCTTTTGCCTCCAAAGAGCTTCTTGCCAATTTTTTTGGTGGGTTAATCATCTATATGGATAAACCCTTTAAAGTAGGAGACTGGATTCGCTCGCCTGATAAAAATATTGAAGGAATCGTTGAGTACATAGGATGGCGCATGACTAGAATCAGAACATTTGATAAGCGCCCCTTATATGTACCTAACAGCGTTTTTCTTACAATCAGTGTTGAAAATCCATCTCGTATGCAGCATCGAAGAGTTAAGGCAAATATCGGTATTCGTTACCAAGATTCTGATAAAATTAACGCCATTTCTAAACAAATCAGAGAGATGCTTTTACAGCATAAGGAAATTGATAGCTCCCAATCATTGACTGTAAGTTTAATTGAGTTTGCCCCATCTGCGCTGAATATTATGGTTTCTGCCTATTCAAAAATGACCAAATGGGATCAATTTCAAATCATACAGCATGAAATTTTGATGAATATTCTGAATATCATTACTGAAAATGGTGCACAATGCGCTTTTCCGACTCAAACAGTATATACCCATGTTACTTGAACAAATTATAGTGTGTTTACAAAGATTAAAAGAAAGGTAACTTCGCTAACTTACGAGAACTCAAACTATAATTCAGATTAGCTTCACATATATCAGGTCTTGATACAAGCGAGATTGCAAGCGATTTGATTTCACGAAGATTTTGTGGGATTTATTACCCAAATATGGATAAAGGTAACAAGCAGTCTACATCATGCTGATGTTTGGCGTTTTTTCTACTATTTTCCTAGTAGTTTGATAACCGTTTTCTATTTGTAGTTCAATAGTCTCTCTTGAGAAATTTGCAAGCTCGGTTGCGTAACCTTTATTCCAGTATTTAGTATGAAGTATATAGGCCAACTCAATATCAGGCTGATTAACGTTGAACCCTAGATGAAACAATCCTGCCTGACCAATAAAATCATTTGTTTCCTTTTCAAATACAGAATAAAAACCTAAACCATATTCATCAGAATAAAGTTTTGCGTTCTCGATAAACTCTTTAACTTGGTTTTCTGTTTGTATGTCACCAGTACCGATATACTGCATCACTTGAGGATCAGTGCGTAACTGCAATAGGCCATCGAAATCAGATAATATTGGTTGTTTTAAAATTAATCTTTTCGTTTCCAAAATAATATTCACAGCGTTCACAAGGTGATACGTTATTTTTAAAAAATGATTCAGACACTGATCGTGGATTTGGTATAAACCCGAATTAACATTATTCCATGTTCTACATTTTATCGTGAGCCAATATTTAAAGTGATATTTGTTTACTTTGTTAAAGAAAATGGCATCAGGATAAAATTTCTGATCACAGCAATAACCTCAGCTAATGGCTTTTGCTCTAGTTCATTTTTTCTCAAAAAGGCTTTCTACATGGATTCTCTGCTTGGGTCAAATTCGTTTAATAGATGTAAGCGGGATGGCTTTTGAGCAGACATAGGGAACTCTGCAAGTGATTATTCATTCAGCATAATGCCGACCTGCACCATCCCTGGAGATGAATTCAAATGCTTATCCGACTAACCTTGGACAAGTAATTGATATTCACTAGCCTTTTGGCTATGAAAGCTTCAACTTCAAGCTCGGAAAAAGTATTGCGTATTCCTTCAAAGCTTATCAAGCACAAAAGATCGATTTCAAAGATATGCTATCGAATGATATTGATTGATACTGGAAATGGTGATTATCCGTGTCCCATACGTCCCAAGGTTGCAAATTAAGCTGGGGCGGGTCTAGCCCAGTAATTACAAGGATGTCCCACTTTTCCCCTCTGTCCCTGTATTTTTTATATGATCAAAGAATTATTCTTGTTCTATTTTGAGGCTGAGCCAATGACTTTTTTGTTATTTCCCCAAATTTACCGCGGTAACAGTAATTTTTTGAATTTAACATAAATAAATACGCAGAAAACCATGAAATTGAGCATATTTACCGCTATAACAGTGATTTATAACGAATTAATGCAAAAAAAATGCAAGAATAAATTTATTTTACTCATTTTTACTGCTATAACAGTAATATATAATTAATTTTTGGTGTTCCATGCCTACACACGAGATTGCTAATTTAGTCCATTACTACCGCAAACACAGCGGCTTATCGCAACAGGAATTAGCTCGGTTAGCTGGGGTCGGTAAGACGGTTATCTATGATATTGAAAAAGGGAAAGAATCTGTGCGGCTAAATACATTGCTAAAAGTATTAGATGTGTTAAATATTCAAATGAAATTTGAAACGCCTTTTCCTCAAACAACGGATAATAATACATGAGAAAAGCATACGTATCAGTCAATGGCATTAGAGCTGGAATATTAGAGGAGTTAGAAGGTAAAAAATATCAATTTACTTACCTTAATGATTATCAGGGGGCACCTGTTTCTCTCACCATGCCGTTAACCAATAAGGTCTATGATTTTGACGTGTTTCCCCCTTTTTTTGAAGGATTACTTCCTGAAGGCATTATGCTTGAAGCACTATTACGCAAATACAAGATAGATAAAAATGATTATTTTGGTCAATTGATACTTGTTGGCCAAGATGTCGTAGGCGCAGTGACAATTGAGGAACTAAGATGAAACACTGCCCTATTACTTACGAAAAGATTAGTGACCAAGAAAACTATTCTCAACGTGGATTGAATTTGCTTTCCCCTCAATTAAAAAACCTTAGCCCATTAGATTTAAGTGCTGATGAGCAGCGTCAGGAAGCAATTGCTCGTGTAGGAAAGATGTCTATTCAAGGCGTCCAAAAGAAACTAAGTGCCAAACTAAAAATTAAAGAGGGAGGTTTTGAAATCGTTGATCAAAAGGGTCAGTACATTTTAAAACCACAAAGTGATATTTACCCAGAATTGCCGGAAAATGAAGCCATTACTATGACCCTTGCAAAGGCCATTGGCCTCGAAGTTCCGGTTCATGGTTTGGTTTATTCTAAAGACAACAGTTTAACCTACTTCATTAAACGCTTTGATCGAATAGGCCATAATAAAAAGTTAGCTTTAGAAGATTTTGCACAGCTATCAGGTGAAGACCGACACACGAAATATAACAGTTCTATGGAAAAAGTAATTGCAGTCATAGAACAGTTTTGTACATTCCCAAAAATTGAATTCGTGAAATTATTTAAGTTGACGCTTTTTAATTTCCTGGTCGGCAACGAAGACATGCATCTAAAAAATTTTTCCTTAATTACTAAGGATAGAAAAATTTCCATATCACCAGCCTACGATTTACTTAACTCAACCATCGCTCAAAAAAATACCAAAGAAGAACTGGCTTTACCTCTAAAAGGGAAAAAAAATAATTTAACCAAGAGTGATTTTCTTAAATACTTTGCCATTGAAAAATTAGGATTAAATCAGAACGTCATCGATGGGATCATAAAAGAGTTTCATCAGGTAATACCAAAATGGCGAGAGCTGATTGGTTTCAGTTTTTTATCTCAAGAGATGCAGGAAAAATATCTCGAATTGCTAGAGCAACGGTGCAAGCGATTAAATTTTTTTGATTAACTAGAACCTGGTTGACCAATATTTATGAAATCATCACCATAGCCTCTAAAGCTTTTGCACTCTACTATACTCTACAGATCCTCGTGACCGACCTCTTGAGAAAAAATATGGGTTATCCCTACTTCTAGATTAGTCTATCAATTATTAGCCTTAACACTGATCCTCATCATTATATTTGGACTTTCGGTTGAGTAAATTTTAACAATTTACATTATACTTAGAATAAAGAAGGCTTTTATAAGGATAGAAACATGTCTGCTGAAATCTTCTTGGCTGAAAAACTGCGTCGTTTTGAAGTGATAGATTATATCTTTGTCATGTTAGTGTATTATGTTTTTGGTTTAATGATCCTGTCAGTATATCCTCCTTTAATGGGTATTGCATGGTGGTTCTATTTGATAGTGTTAGTCATTTGCGCCTTCCCTTTAATTATCCATTTGATTTCTCAGCCAGGAGAAACAATATTATCTAAATTTAACCCTTGCGTTAAATCCAACACGCCATCTCTGCAAGTACTATTATCATTAGTCATGTTTTTTGCTGCATGTATCATTGTTTCTTTTATACCAATACTTGCTCATGTCAAATGGTGGGTATACCTAATAATAATGGTTCTCTTATCGTTGAAACCTTTGCAGAAAAACTGGTTTTGGTAGATATGATATCAAATGATAATTTGATATGTTCTAATAAACTTTACGAAACATTTAAGTACACAAAAAAACTATAATTCTATAGTATAAACGTTCACTTGAGACGTAGGAAATAAACTAATTGAGTTGAAATTTAAAACAAGCATCTTGTTTAACTGCTATTAGAAAAGCTTTATTCCTGAGGAATAAGTCTCTAGTGAAAACACACCATCTTTAACAATCAAAAGCGAGCTTATGGTGCAAGAGCGAATGCTTTAATCAACAACAATCAGTTAGGCGAAGCATTAGCAGATTATACAAAAGCAATTGAAATCAATCCTTCTGAGGCTATTTCTTATCTAAACCGTTCGCTTCTTTATATGAAAATTAATAATTATTCAGATGCTATCAACGATTTGGACACAGCAATTAAACTGCAACCAGATTCAGCTGTTATGTATGTCAAACGTGGACTTGCAAAATACGCCTCCCAAGACAGCAATGGTGCTTTGCACGATATAAATCAAGCTATAAAATTAAACCAAAATATGGCAGAAGCATACAATCTGAGAGCTATTCTCCGTTTTTCTTTCAACGACTACCAAGGATCAAAAAATGATTTTGATCTGGCTATTAAGCTCAATCCATTCGATTCAGAGGTCTATAAAAATCGAGGTATTATGTTTATAAAAAGGCAAAACAAAGAAGCAGGTTGTCAAGATTTTAATACTTCGTCTCGTATTGGTAACGTCTCTGCAGGTAAAATGATCGAGCAATACTGTAAAGCAAAGGCAACCAGGTTATCTGTGTAAATATGCCGTATGCAATCAACGGGATCTAATCCCCTAGGTCAAGCATAGAGGGTCAAGCCTTGCTTCGTGCTTAAATATTAAATTGCCCGCCAACATTCAAATCGTCCTAACAATTTTTAATGATTTGACTCCAATAAATAAATGCATTAGCTTTATCGCCCAAAGGAAAAATGGAAGTCCAACATGGTTAGAGCTTTACGCATTGAGTATTGTGGTGCGATGTATCACATAACGTCACGAGGAAATAAACAGGAAGATATCTATTTATCAAATGAAGATAGAGTTTTATTTCTAGAAATATTTACGCATGTATGCAACAAATGTAAATGGGTGTGTCATGCCTATTGTCTTATGAGCAATCATTACCATTTACTAATAGAAACTCCTTTAGGAAACCTTAGCAAAGGAATGCAGTTACTCAATGGAATTTACACGCAAAAGTTTAATCAAAGACATCACCGTGTAGGACATGTTTTCCAAGGACGATTTAAAGGGATATTAATAGAAAAAGAATCTTATTTACTCGAGCTATCTCGATATATTGTTTTAAATCCAGTAAGAGCTAAGATGGTATTTTTCCCTGAAGATTGGGCTTGGAGTAGTTATAAAGCAACTATAAATCAGGCACCTAAACCTAATTGGTTATCAATAGAACTCCTTCTTTCGGCTTTTAACTCCAATTTGTTAATAGCAACTGATAAATACAAACAATTTGTTCATGAAGGTAGAAGCGCTAAAACCCCATGGGATAATTTAAAAAATCAAATTTTCCTTGGTTCTGAGGTATTCGTTAATGAAATGCAATCAAAAATGGAACAAGAAAAAAAATTAACCTATATATCCCAATCCCATTATAAACCCGTTAAAGAATCTTTAACCAAGTATTCTAATGCCTCTCCTCATAGAAATGAATGCATCAAAATTGCTTATGCTACAGGACAATTTAGCTTTGCAGAAATTGGAGAACACTTTGGATTACATTATTCATGGGTTAGTCGTATTGTGAGGCACAACCTCTAAGCAAGGATTGCTTACAGTTCTCTAAAAAAGTATCAGCTGTTATATGCCGCTAATTATCAGACTTGTGTTTATTTGATAATTTCTGCGTTTAGCACAAAGCAAGGCTTGACCCTCTAGGTATTTACTCTCAAAGCAAGGCTTGACCCTCTAGGTATGTCTGGAATCCTGCTCGGGCCAGTGTTTATTATTATTGCGGTGACTCTATTCAAGAATCAATTAAAAATGGTCACATAAAGCAAAATTAATCAAGTAATGCTTATTAATTAAACCTATCGCTCGCGCGGATAGCACCTTAAGAGCGAATCGTTGTATCATTGTTAAGACGACTCGCCCACCATAACAGTAGGATTGTAATAATCGCATTAATAATAATTGCGCAAATATTCAATTTGGAAGTAAACATCATAAATCCCATATCCAAAGGCAAAGTAATGAAATATGGTAAAATGATGTGACTTAGAGTATGAAAAAATTCTGCGCCTGCAAAGAATATTACAACATCACGAAGTTTAAACATTTGTTCCTCCATCTCTATTATTTTAATTATGGTTCAATAACAATCCATTTCAATCTAGACTGTTTTATCGAGAGGGTTTATTTCATTCAATATATTAATTTTTTAATGAAATACAAAGAGTTAAAAATTGTATGCAAGTTCAAATCCAATGTGCTACTTTTATCATAATGGCTATATATCGAGAGGTAGCTAATGGGTTTTATACGCCACAAATGGACTCTGTTTCTAATAGTAATAACAATTTTAAATCTCTTATTTCTTGTTTTACGGGTAATAAACTTAAATAAATCCCCGACTAATGCACTTACCAAAATTCAAGTTGAAGTAAAATTACCTAACCCGGTTTTCTCTAGCCCAACCTCTATTGAAGAGGCATTAAAAAAACGTCGATCAATAAGAATTTACAATAGCCAATCACTAACAATGCAACAAATTGCTCAGCTTCTCTGGGCAGCACAAGGGATAACTTCTAACAATGGATTTCGTACAACTCCCTCAGCAGGAGCTCTTTACCCATTGGAATTTTATTTAGTCGCTAGAGATATAGAAAATTTATCACCTGGTATTTATCACTATGTACCCAGGAAACATATACTCCAAAAATTAAGAGATGGAGATGTACGTATTGAGCTTGCTAAAGCGGCCTTTGGACAAAGCGCAGTAAAATCTGGGGCTGCTGATATAGTGATAACGGCTTTATTTTCACGTACAACAAATAAATATGGTGAGAGGGGAAAACGTTATGTCCTAATGGAGGCTGGTCATGCGGCGCAAAATATTTATTTACAAACTGTGTCCTTAAATCTAGGTACCGTTTCAATAGGATCTTTTGATGATGTTCAGATCAAAAACATTTTGCATATTACAAATGAAGAAGATCCTCTGTACATTTTGCCAATAGGAAAAACGTGGACACCAAGTAAGCAAGGTATCTAACTTAATTTTTTCATTTAATTATAGAGTATGCTGTTCTATTTTTCGGGAGCCTACTGCAATGGTCTATGAGTACTTGTTAGTGAATTTTTATGGCGTATAGAAAATCAATACCCATATAAACTTAACGACGAATAATTAACTCTATGAAAGTAGATCAAGACGCTTAGGCCTAGTGAATTAGCCAATATTTATGGAGTAAATTATAGTTTGTTCTAATTTCATCATGTCCAATTTAATCCATATGCTACACTAAATAGGCTTTTGTGTTTATTGCGCAGCTCAAAAATAGATCAAATGTTGATATATAGTGAATCGCTAACTTTAAATTATGGAGAGCATTTATGAAAATGAAAGGGATAAAAAGAACTTTTATATCTACGTTATTGGTGTCAACTTTAATCGCAACATCATCATTTGCTAGTTCTGAAGAAAGTACCATTGATAATAAAATAAATGCGGTCATTACTCCCAAAATTTTTGAAATGGCAAAACGCAATGAAAACTGGAAGCTAGCACTGGTGACAGGTAAAGATGCACAGGTTGTTTTTATGAATATCACACCTAAGACCAACCCCAACAATGAGATTGGAATGGAAACTCATAAATTTGATCAGGTTATTTTCGTTGTTGAAGGTCAAGCTAAATCGATTCTCAACGGCAAAAATTCAACTGTCGCAGCAGGTGATATGATCTTTATCCCTCAAGGGATTCCTCATAATTTTATTAATCTCAATGCGAAGAAACCATTCAAAATAATAAGTGTCTACTCAGCTACTGATATTCCTGAAAATGCAGTATATAAACATAAATCTGATATGCCACAAGAGTAACTTGGCGGCATATCGACTCAGACTTATTCCACATAGGAGTTTTGATATATATGCAACATAAAGAATATCATCGAATTGAACGAATTGGCTGGTTACGCGCCGCCGTACTAGGTGCAAATGACGGAATTATCTCTACATCGAGCTTGTTAATTGGTGTTGTTGCTGCGCACACGCCATATAATGGAATACTTGTAGCAGGGATTGCAGGATTAATTGCTGGTGCTATGTCGATGGCTGCGGGCGAGTATATATCCGTAAGCTCACAAGCAGATACAGAAAAATCTGCTCTACAGTGTGAGAAGAAAGAACTTGAGTCGAGTTTACCAAATGAAATTGAAGAGCTAACCACTATATACATCAATCGTGGATTAGAGCCCTCTTTCGCAAAAGAAGTTGTAAAACAATTGATGGCTAAGGATGCATTAGGTACACATGCTCGCGACGAACTTGGTATTACAGAAATATCGAGTGCACGCCCTCTTCAGGCAGCAATGTTTTCCGCTTGTAGTTTTACGCTGGGTTCATTATTACCTTTAATAATCATTTTTATTGTTCCAAGAACCTATCTTATTCTAGCAATATCAGTGATGGCGGTTCTATTTTTGGCATTACTTGGAGGTGTGGCTGCAAAGGTTGGCGGAGCTCGCATCATATTAGGAGCACTGCGTGTTGTGGTTTGGGGAACACTGGCGATGATGGTGAGTGCAGGTATTGGTTCACTGTTGGGGATAGCTATATAGATTAGCTTGACTGAAAAATTTTCACTGCCATACAGATTGTAGCAATAATATGGAGAACTTATTAAAAAACTCAATTTGATCATAAATCAATACTATAATTAAATGATATCAACCTTACATCTCAAATAGTCATTTTTATGAAAACCAAATGACTTTTCCAGTAAAATTCCTATAAAGTTGCTAAAATATCCTTGCGTGAGATTTGCGTATTTGAGTCCGACACTGTTGGAGCTAGAATTCGCCTAGTCATTCGAAAAAGTCATGTAGACAAAATCAAAGGACTTTCAAAGAGAATTTTAGTCGTCCCAATAGTCTCCTATTTTATTTAGCTCAAAATGAACATATTCCATGACGTCACCCTAAGAATCTTCGAATACTGTTAGCGATTTCTTGCACATGAGTTTCGAGAGCAAAGTGTCCTGTGTCAAAAAATTCCACGATTGCATTTGGATTATCACGCTTGAATGCCTCTGCACCTTGAGGTAGGAAAAACGGATCTTGTTTACCCCAAACGGCTAAAAATCGGGGCTTGTAAGTTCGGAAATACTGTTGAAATTCAGGATAGAGAGAAACATTTGATTTGTAATCACCAAACAAATCCAACTGTATTTCATCGGCACCTTGACGCTTCATATAATAATTGTCGAGCGAATAACCGTCTGGAGAAACTTCTGAAGCATCTTTAGTCCCATGCGTGTACTGCCAAAACGTTATCTCTGGTGTCAAAAATGCACGTAAAGCTTCTCGGTTCGCGCTCGATGCATCTTTCCAATATGCCTCGATTGGCGTCCAACCATCACTCAATCCCTCTTCATAAGCATTCCCATTTTGAGAAATGATCGCGGTGATGCGCTCCGGATGCTTAATTGCAATCCGCAAGCCAATAGGTGCTCCATAGTCGAAAATATAGACTGCAAATTTATTAAATTTTATAACTTCTGTGAATTTATCGATCACCTTCGCGATGTTATCGAAGGTGTACCTAAATTCCGAACGTGGCAGCATTTCTGTTCTACCAAACCCGGGCAAATCAGGTGCTACGATATGGAATTGATCAGAGAGGAGTGGGATCAAGTCCCTAAACATATGGCTTGAAGTTGGAAATCCATGCAGCAGAAGCAATTTCGGTTGTCCCATGGTTCCCGCTTCTCGATAAAACAAATTCAGGCCATTAACCTTTGCAGTTTTGAAGTGAATTTTATTCATTTTATTTCCTTAAATAATAAAACCTCATTGAGGTATCTAAATTCCATGTATAACAGCGCTTATAGTTCAGTAATAGAGCTTAAGATTGTCTCTACAATCACTTTAGCGAGCGTAGCCTGGTTGCTTGCAACCAGGCTATTTGGCAACTCTATTTCCTAAATTTGCAGTTCAATCCGTTTGCAAGCAAACGAGCTACGCTTGCTGGATTTAGGCCCAAAGGGTCAGAACCAATTTCACTTCGTTTCACCCAGGCTACACCCGCTCATCACATCAATTATCACCGGATTTACATTCGGCCAAACAACACTTCTTGGTTAACTCTCTAAGATCTTTGATTAAATTCTAGTTCACTATCAATGATAATAATGGGATTAACTTCTTTTTTATTAACAAATTAAAAAACGACTGGAGAAAATTAGGCTCCGTTGCAAAAAATAAACAATTAAAAAAATCATAATTTATAGGTAGAAGCTCAACTGTAGAGACTAGTTTGCTCCTTGATGAAAGATACTTCGATTCGAGCTCCATACATCCCAGGGCTCCGTTGAAAAAAAGATTTAACTTATAAGATCTTAATTTTTGGGCAGATCTCAACTGTATAAGCCAAATTGTTCATTGATGAAGGATGCTTCGGTTCGAGTTCCATACATCCAACTATTGAACAGTCCTTTTTTAAACATACGCATGATTTCAAGTCCTTTAATGTTCGCATAGGCCGTTTTAAATCCACGAACAGCATTGATAATGCCGCTTAATCACACCAATATCACCTACTGGATTGCTCTTTATCATTTTCTTTAATAATTATTAACCAACCTGTTCAAAACACATTGGGATCCGTCCCGAACCGCCCCCATGGATATAATAACAAGCGTAGCTCGGGCCAAGCTCCGATTTACGCTTGCTTACATGATGCAAAAAAACCAACCAACCTTGGTTTAATCAAGTCCGTGTAAAGATGTTTGCTGAGATATCACTTCCACCTCATTATGCTCCCCTCTCTGGGCTGTAGCCAAGGCAATTACTCCTTCCACTGCTCTCTGCGCATCACCCTTAGTAAGGGTATTAAAAGAGTCTGTAGTGTACTTTGAATAGAGCATATTCAGAGGAAATAGAACAGAAGAGATTATTTGACATACGGAGTTACAAAAATACAAAGCTGTATCCAAAAAGAACTGCGGGCTTCCACAATATGCAGAATAAGAAAGAGCATAAGCTGGCATACAAAAAATACTAGCTAAGGCCATAATAGGTGCATGAACTAGACCAAACACACCGGAAAAGAAATCGATTGCTAGATTGCCCCCAACCGTCCAACCTATATTTAATTCTATCGGCTCTCCGCTTGCGACTGAAGGCACTGTTGTTGAAGCGTTTTTAATCTCACTAGCGAGCCGAATAATTAAGTCATAATTTGGTTTTTCCTGGGAGAGTAGTGCATTAATCTCGCGGGCTTTTTTTACTAATTCACTGTAAAAAATATATTGTTTCCTGGCGTTCTCTATCGACAAATGAAATTTTGCGTCGGAAGATGAATGAATAATATCCCAAGAAAAATGCTCCTTTGGCCTAAAAGGTGCAAAGGTATCAACAAGCTCTCTCGGATTCACTTCCACATCTTTAAGATGATTATTATATATAATACTTGGATAGCCGCTAGGAAGATTGTGAAGATAATTTGCCCACCGTTGTCGACAAGTTTCGGCAAGTGTGGCTTCCAAATTGTTTGCAATACGATTGATCTTGGGCTGGGTGAAAAAACTAAATGACATAAATAACTCACAAACAGATAAATTTTCAGGCACTTTATCATCCTAGTACAAGAATCTCAAGGGTGCTGTCATGCAAAGAACCAATAGGGACGGACTACGTTAATTATTAGTCAACTTGTTCAAAACACATGGGGATCCGCCCCCAATTTATATTACAGACACGCATTATCTGCGCTGTATAAATAAATGAATCAAATAAAAACTGAAACTAGCAATCAAATACCCTCGTAATAATCTAAAAGAAAATACATACCTAAGTATCTACAACATGGGCGAAGTCTTTCTACTTTCAGCTAAGAATAAAATCTCAGCTATAATGCAAATAGGATATTTATTTAAAGAACTTTCTACTAAGAAAAGGAATTTTATTATGCATTTAATTTTACTTATTATATTAATTTTGCTCTTAATAGGTTTACTTCCTAGATGGCCATATAGCAGGGAATGGGGATATTATCCAAGTGGTGGAGTAGGTTTAATTCTCCTTATTTTAATTATTTTGTTACTTGTATAAGTTTATCTTCAACGAAATTTTAATTTCCTTAAAGTAAATTTTCCCTACGAGGTATGCGCTTTATAAAAGCTAAGGCCTTTTTCATAACCGGAAGATTATTTTCCTGCTTCTGAAAAATGAAGTTTTACATATTTCACCGACGTGGGGAAAAAATCAATGAGAATTTTTGTTAAACTTGAGCTAAAAAAGAATCCACCAATAAGTCAATTTAAATACATTATGGTAAATTTTACACCAAAATTATAATCTCCTCTATAATTAACCTAATCCCTTATTTGTACAGTCATGATGTGTTCTAACAAACTTCAATAGATTAAGGAGAATATAATGAAGCTTGTAAACTCAAATGATGTTGTCGGTATTTGTGTAGAAAATCAGGCAGGAGAAGACCTAGGTCAAATTGAAGCGCTAATGATCGATAAACTGAGTGGTCAAGTAGCGTATGTAGTTCTTTCTTTTGGCGGTTTTTTGGGTTTAGGAGATAAGTTGTTTGCTCTACCTTGGAAAGTTTTTTCCTACGATCCTATGTTGGAAACATTCATTTTAAATATAGATCAAGAAAAATTAGTAAATTCTCCAGGATTTGATAAGTCTAACTGGCCTGACATGAATGCCGATTCCTTTATTCAAGCAATGAGAAACTATTATTCAGAGCCTTTATAGTTGGAAATAACTTAGGAGAAAAATCATGGGATACATTATTGCATGGTTGTTAGGTGTTCCAGTCAGTTTATTAGTACTAATTTGGTTGGTTTCTCACATTTAAAACAAGGATATTTTCATTATGGACAATCAAAAATGCTATAAGGCGACAATAACCAATATTCATTGGACCGCAATTATTGCAGGGGCTTTTGTTGGTGTAGGGCTTACTTTCTTACTGAATATTTTTAGTATGGCCATAGGTTTAAGTGCATATACCTCTTCACCCAATACTGCTCCTGCTGTTGCAATTGGTGGTGTTTTAGGTTTATTAATTGGGGTCATTGTTTCAATGGGTGCAGCTGGATTTGTCGCTGGTTATTTGGGGCGATTTCATCATTGCTACTGCCATGGTGGTGTAATTTATGGATTTATTACTTGGAGCTTGGTATTAATGTTGAGCGCCTTACTAATTATGCCTCTGACTCATTATGTTTCATTTTATGAGGAAAACTTAGATCCTAATCTAGCTCCTACGCAAATTTCTGCAGCAGATGTTAATGTTTCTGTAACATCTCAACAAAATGCTCCTACACAAAAAATGATTAATGCGAATCCTAAACATTTAGCTTGGAATGGCTGGATTCTTTTTATTTTATTTTTCCTGGGGGCTATATCGAGTTGTATTAGTGCCTGTTATGGAATGCGTGGTAAAAAAGAAGAGGAAAATAAGATTGATTCTCCCTCATAAATAATATGGGGACAAAGTCCCGTATTGCGCTTTCGCTAATACGGGCTACGCTTGCTTTGCACTGGAACCTACTACGCAAACTCAGATTTTTCTGAAAATTCTGATTTACGATGCCTTGGATGGGCTTTCACATGCCAGAGTGGCAGCATCATAAATAATGGAATCAAACAGCAAATAAACAATGTGAGGAAGAAATTATCCCAGCCATAATTTTTGATAATTGCACCCAAAGGAGCACCAGCCAGAACAGCACCTACACAATAAGCAAAAAATCCGGCAAAACCAGTTGCTGTCGCCGCTGCTTTTTTATGTGTTAACTCCGCACAGGCCATACCAATCATCATTTGTGGTCCAAAGATAAAAAAGCCAAAGAAAAAAAGAAATAAAGAATCGAGGAATGGTGTATATCCCTTAGTGAACGTAAATAGCAACAAAGTAACAAAGACACCTGCAGTAAAGAGAACATTGATTGGATTGCGCTTACCTTGGAATATTTTATCAGAAAACCAGCCGGCAACCAGGCTTCCAAAAAAACCACCAACTTCAAACCATATAACACAACTTCCTGCTGTGATTAAGGAATAATCCTTCGCCTCCGTTAAGTACAGCATGCTCCAATCATTAATGGCCGTGCGGACAATATAAATAAACACATAAGAAATAGCCAGTATCCAAATATATGGGTTGCTTAACACATAATTCCAAAGAATTTCTTTGACTGAGAGTTCTGTTTTTTCTTGGTGCTGACTAGATAAACCAGAAAAATCGTCCCGATATTGCTCTATCGCAGGTAAACCAAGCGATTGCGGCGTGTCCCTTAAACGATTGATTAAAAAAAGACCTCCTAAAATGCAGATGATTCCAGGTACAAACATAGCTGAACGCCAGCCGAAATACTGTGCGCATATTGCAACAATCAATGGAATTAATGCACCCCCAACGTTATGTGATGTATTCCAAATGCTCCACCAACGACCACGTTCAGATTGAGAATACCAATGGGTTAATAATTTAGTACATCCTGGCCATCCCCACCCTTGAAACCAACCATTCAAGCCCCAAAAAATCGCAAATAACCACCAAGTGGAAGACAAGCCAAACAAAATATTACAAATACCCGTCAAAATTAGTCCAATCGCCATTAAATAACGAGGATTTGACTTATCGCCAAGAATTCCACTCAAAAATTTGCTGATGCCATAACTTAAGCTCAGTATGCTCGCAATCATTCCCAGTTCAGTTTTGGTCATCCCCAAGGTGCTTTGTAATGCAGGCATCGCGAAGGTAAAACTTTTTCGCGTAAAATAAAACAACACATACCCTATATACATTGCATAAAAGGTACGAATACGCCAATAACGATATTGCCGTTCAACAATGGTTTTATCTTGAATTTCATCAAGATAAGGAGCAGGTTTTAAAAAACTTAAAAATGCCATGATTGTCCATATCATGAAAAAAATAAGATTAGAATGTAACTTGCACAGTATGTCAAATCTTTCTGATGAAAATAATCCTGGCATCCCACCTATTGATAATTATTTTTTTAAAATTTAAATGGAATTCTTGTGAAATTATAAATAAGCTACGCACTTTGTGTTAAAAAAGGATTTGTCGGAATGAAAGAAATAGTTAGTTTATTAGAACAAGAACAAATCGATTCTACTATTTATAAACGTCCTGATGTCATAATGGTTTTAAGAAGAAAATTCCGTACTCAAAAAGATTGGATTATTGCTTCTTTCGACCAATATCAATTTTCTAAAGTAGAATCGCAAAAAGTCCAACATGCCATTCTAAATGGGGATCTTCGAATAACCGATATTTTAATACGTCCGTTTTCCCACTATTTTTGGAGTTTCCTTACCTTTAAATGGGGCGAGATACTTTCGGGTGGCAAAAGATTGTCTAAGCAAGAGGTCTTACAAATTGCTACCTGCTCTAGCAATGGCCAAGAATTTACAAGAACCCCCGATCAAAATAGAAATAGACTGCTAAAAGGAGTGCCATTAGTCATTGGCAAAGTCGTTACTTCCATGGCGCTTTGCATGGTATTTTGCCTGGGATTATTAAGCACTTTGGGGGCACCCTTTGGCCTTAGCCTTGCCATAGCGATGGTACTTTCCTTATGTAACGGAATAGTGTGCTTATTAAGCCGTGGACAAGCCATGCTTGATAGTGCTGGCTTTCAACCGAGTAAACAAAAAACATTTAAGACCCCAGAAGAAAATGCAAAGGAAAAAACAATACTCGATAGAGGTCAGAAATTACTTTTTGGTGTCGTGACATTGTTAGCATGTATTTCTGCCGGCATTACTGGATATGCTGGTCTCGTAGGACTCCTCACTTTTTTAGGAGCAGGCCTGCTCATCTCTAACCCTCTGGTTTTGGCAGCTACGATTGGGTTATCTTTGATTGCAGCTGTCTCTTTTTATTCGTTTCAAGCTGTAGGCATACGTGAAAATTATGCAAAATTTAAAAATCTTTTTATTGAAGATTATAAAAAACCCTATGGTCTTTTGCGATGTATCTTATTAGGAATGGTAAGTACGATCTTTTTAGCTGTTTATGCGACGCTAACTTGGTTTACTACCGTATCAGGGGTTAATAAGTTTTTTAATGCTGTAGGTGCGACTCCTGATACCCTTTTAGCACATACTATTGCGATGATATGTACTTCGACAACCATGTTTGTTAATACTTTTTCACAAGTATATAAAGTCTTTAACCCGAAAACGTATGTCGATCTAAAAGAAAAATTTGAATCGATATATCAACCACCGGAAAAAAATCAAACAAAAGCTCAAAAGATAAAGCATGGAGCCATTAACATGCTCAAATTATTTGCTTTGATAGGTGACTCTCTTGCCTATTCTGTTGCTGGTGGAATTCGCAGTGGAATGCATGTTGGTGAAACGCTGGGAGAAGCAATAGGAGAAAAATTTGCATTAACCGTTACCATGGCAATATTGTCTCCAATCATTTTAGTATTCGTATCGATAGCCTTTACTTGGCCTTCCGTTTTTCAGAGAAAAAAATCGACTCAAGAGCCTTCACCGGCAGAGAAGCCATCGATAGAAAAAGCAGGTCAAAGCCCTACTTCAAATGCACTTCAAAGTAATACTTTATTAGCAACATCAGAAAAAACTCCCAAATCTAATAACTCTAAAATTAGGAAAACTGGGCCAAAACTTTTTGATGTTGGGTTGAGAGAAGAAGATTCTAGCTATCCTTTAGAGAAAGGAGCAGTTTTGTCATCCTCCTCGCCATAAATGATGTATTGAGGCCAGCAAAAGCATTGCTCTGTGAGCACGCTTAAATTTCATTAAAAAGTGTGCTTGTTTTTTTCATGGGGACGGTCCGGGACGGACTCCGTTAATTATTGATCAACTTGTTCAAAACACATCGGTTCCCGTCCCGGACCGTCCCCTAAATATTTTACTAATTGCCACCCAAGTCTAGTCCCAATCCTTCTTTAGGCTTATTCAATTCAGCAGCAACTTTTCCTATATCGAGTGTTACTTCAGTAGTTGGCTCATATTTTATTTTTAAATTGGACAATATCCCATCTGCTGAAAGGCCATCCTCTTTTAAGGCTTCCATTGCTTTCGTGAAGACGCCTTCGACCTCTTCGCGTTGACCTCTAAAGCTTATTAGATCCGCTTCTATTTTAACTGAATGCATAGATTTCCCTGTAAATAGTTTAGCGACCAAGGCAGAGATGTTTTCATCTTCAAGCGCAGATTTTGGCTTTCTATCATAAAAACCAAGACCTCCTGTAGCCCTGGGTACTGGAGATGCTAATGACCTAAATAGTTTGATATCAAACAGACCATATAGATTTTTAAGCTGCTCTGATTTCTTTAAAAGTAAATCTACTTCTGCTTCAGTATTTTTACAAACAAAACCGATTTCACTAAAACCATGATATCTTACAACCGGCCTTACTTTTGTGAATTCTTCAAAAAGCTTACCTATCACTTTACAAGCTTCACCTGTGGGTTGCATAACAGAAAGAAATCCCACCCCAGCATTTTCATCTTTGCTCATTACCAAGCCACTGGCCCTCTTAGGCTGCTCTAAGGAGGCTACTTTAAAATAGCCATTTGGAAAAGTTGAGCTAATTGGAAATTTTTTAAATTGCTCAGGATGCTCTTTGAGCAGTGTCTCCATAACAATTTGTATATTTTTAACGCATATTTTTCTTTTTTGATCTAGGCTTAATGAAGATTCTTTCTCTTCTTTTTTAGGGGGCTCCTTTTCTTGCATAATAATTCCCTACCAATACTGATTGAATTAATAAAAGCATAGACCAAATATTAAACATGGGGACGGACTCTGTTAATTATTAGTCAACTTGTTCAAAACACATCGGCACCCGTCCCGGACCGTCCCCGGAATACCATAACTTGACAAACTGTTAAGATGAATCACAATTTAAAAAGCAATTAATAAGCACAACTTGATAATATTTAGAATTTTAGTATAGAGTCACTTGTAAACAGCTTATTAAAGATATCAAACAAGGAAAGTCTATAAAATGAAAGCATTAATTTATCAGGGACCTGGAAAGAAAGCTCTAGAAGAGCGCCCCAAACCCACGATTAAAAACCCTTCTGATGCAGTGATAAAACTTAAAAAAACAACTATTTGTGGAACTGACCTGCATATTCTAAAAGGTGATGTTGCTACTTGTGCGCCTGGGCGTATCTTAGGGCATGAAGGTATTGGCATTGTGGAGAATGTAGGTTCAGGAGTAACCGAAATCAAACCTGGAGATAAAGTAATTATTTCCTGCATTACTTCTTGTGGTAAATGTGAACCTTGTCGTAAAGGAATGTATTCTCATTGCACTAAAGGCGGATGGATTCTTGGGAATACAATCGACGGAACACAGGCTGAATATGTGTTGATTCCTCAGGCTGATACGAGTTTATACAAAATTCCTGAAGGAGTTAATGAAGAAGATTTAGTCTTACTCAGTGATATTCTACCCACAGGTTTTGAATGTGGTGTGTTAAATGGCAAAATACAGCCAGGAAGTACTGTAGCTATTGTAGGCGCGGGCCCTATTGGTTTGGCAACACTACTTACCGCCCAATTTTACTCTCCAGCTGAAATTATTATGATTGATGTGGATGAGAACCGTTTGAACAGAGCCAAACGTTTAGGCGCAACTCAAATTATAAGTAATCTTGACGGTAAAGCAGCAAGTAAAGTGATGCAGATAACCAATAACCGTGGTGTAGATACAGCTATAGAAGCTGTAGGTACCCCATCTACATTTGTTCTTACTGAAGATCTTGTGGCTGCAGGCGGTACTATTGCAAATATCGGAGTACATGGGACAAAAGCCGATCTTCATCTAGAGCGTTTATGGTCACAAAATATTACCATCACTACCCGATTAGTCGATACGGTATCCACACCTATGTTATTAAAAGCTTTATGTGCTCATAAGATGGAGCCACACTCATTAATCAGTCATCATTTTAAGTTTGAAAATATTCTTGAGGCCTATGATACTTTTGGACAAGCAGAAAAGACGCAGGCATTGAAGGTCATTATTGACGTTTCATAGGCCATGCATATGGATTATATTGAAAATGGAGTTTTTGATGAAAAATAAGATGTTGTGCAAAATGGCCGGGCTGGCAAATTACAAAGGGTATTTTGGATGGTCTGTTAGCTTTTGGCAATGCATTAAAATCATAGTTTCCAGGATTTGCTATAATCCTAGAAAAGGCTAGGAGCAAGTCATGGAAAACCCAGAATTGATACATCGTTATAAAATTGATGTAAAGGATGCGATATATAACCGCAGGGCTGTACGTAGTTTCTTGCCTAAAAAAGTTGATTCCGAAATTATCAATCAGCTATTAGATGCAGCAGTGCATGCCCCTTCAGCACTTCATGAAGAATCCAGAGGATTTGTCGTGATTCAGAATAAAGCCCTATTAGAACGTATTTCAGAAAGTGCTAAACTGCTAACAATGAATGATAAAAAGAAAAGCATAGACTTACAAGAAGAGCACGTTTTGCAGGTGGTACAACAAAAGGAATTCAATGTTTTTTATAATGCACATACTTTAATTGTTATCTATAGCACCTTTAAAGGAAAATTCGTCAGTGCTGACTGTTGGCTCGCTGCCGAAAATTTAATGCTTTCCGCCCTTACTTATGGCCTTGCTTCTTGTGTCATTGGATTTTCAGTTGCGGCGTTAAATCTACCAGAGTGGAAAAAAGAGTTAGGGATACCTAAAAAAATGACCGCTGTAGCGCCCATAATTCTTGGTTGGCCATCGAGTAAAACCTTGCCCACAGAGCACAAACCGCCTGTAATTCTTAATTGGAGATAAAATCAGGCCTTGTCATAAGGTAGGTATTATTTAAATCCCAATTGAGTAAATGACAACGCCACTAGCTAACACTCCAAGCAATAATAAAGTGGCGTGAAAAGCAAAACGTGCCGGTGTTAAACTCCATAATAATGCTATTTTTGAGATGAAACTGGCAAGAATAGCAATATATAACATCAGGCGTGCGTCATGAGCATGCATTTGATTTCCCAAATAAAGCAGGCCTGTTGCTAAGGAAATACCATGGATCTCAAGAAGTCCACCCAAAAATGAAAACAATAAAATCCCTTTAATTGAGATAATTCGTCTTGTCATGGCAATGATGAGCAATAATAATCCTATAAAAATAGAGGTACGTAATATAGATAAGAGATTAAGTGGGGTTGCAAGTAACGTGGGGGCACGCTCTGATTTTTTTTGAAAATAAAGCAGAACAGCCGAGAATAAAACTCCGCTACAGATCATAGCCAGCATGGGCCAAATAATAAAAATAAGCAAAGCTGGAGATGCAATCAAAATAATTATTAGCACATCGACTAACATTGCAACTGTAGCTAGAAGCCCTGAAGCAAGAATAACGCATTCGGATTGGGGATATCGTTTTAATGTATCATGCAATTGGGCAAAAACAGCAGTGCTTGACACCAATCCTCCTAAAAACCCTGTTAAGGGGATGCCTAAGCGTTCACCAAATAAATGAATTGCTATATAACCCCCTAATTGAATCGCTGCAACCGTTGCAATTAATAAACCAAAATCTTTTGGATTAAATAAATGCCAAGGATCAAATGTGCGATCAGGAAGAAGCGGTAAAATCCCTAACGTAAAAATAACTAAGATAATTACTGTTTCAATTTTATGTGGTTTGAATTTTTCTCGTGCCAAAGTGTGCAAACGTTGACGTTCAATGAGTACAAGCAAAATAATCGCACTTAAAGTAATTGCCAAAAATGGCGAGGTTGGGACCATATAACCTAAACAAAAAATGAAGCAGGCAGTAATTTCAGTTAATATTTCAATGCTATTGTGTTTTTTCTGCTTAATAATCGATTGATAGTAATTGAGTAACAAAATGCCTATAACAAAAAAGCTCACAGTGATGGTAAGGATTGTCTGCTGTAAAACAGCAACCAATGTGCCAAGCATCGATAATAAAATAAAGTTTCTAACGCCAATAAATTGGCTTCCTTCAGGATGACCTCGTTCTCTTTCAATGCCGATCAGCAAACCAATCAATAGAGATATGATAAAGGAAAGTAATGTTTCTAACATAATGAGATTATTCCTTTAACAAGAAGATCTGAAATATCGATTTGATTACTTTTATGAATAATTGTATTGCATGAAATAACTCGCTCAGCCCCTGCCAAAAGAAGCCTTTTTTCAGTTTCTTGATCAAATAAAGCATGGACTCCAATACATAATGCTTTTTTAAATCCTCGTAGCTGTAATTGCTTAAGTACAGCAAGCATACTGACACCTGTAGAAATCACATCATCAACCAATACTGGCGTAAGGCCTATGTTTTTAATTTCTGGTAAAGAAATAACTACTTTTCGGTCACTAAAACGTTGCTTATCCCCTATAATAAAAGGGAGTTTATGGTAATCGGCTATTTCAGAAACCCATTGCTTACTTTCTGCATCAGGGCCTATGAGAACTGGATGGCTCACATGATTCACAATCCACTCAGATATTTTTTTTGTCGCATGTAACGTTAATAAGCCAGATAGAGCATAAATCTCAGAGAGTTTATGAATACGATGCAAATGAGGATCGATTGTCATCATACAATCAAAGTAACTTGAAATTAATTGTGCAAAAAGAATTGAAGTTATGGCCTCCCCTGGCTGAAACTGTTTATCTTGTCTCATATAAGAAAGATAAGGACTGACTAGGCAAAGCTTCTTAGCTCCTAACTCTTTAAGTGTTTGCGCCATAAAAAGTAATGGTAATACTTTAGAGTTAGGATCATTAAGGGTAGAAATCAAAATCACTGTTTTATTTTTTACCTCTGAATCAATGCGGATGTATGACTCTCCATCAGGAAAAGAACGGATTTCAGCCTTACCTATTTCAATCGCCAGCTTTTTTGCAATTAATTCTGTCAGCTCCATATTTCCTGGCAATGAAAAAAGAATATTATCGTCCATGTTCTTAACCTTTTATTCAGGTTCAATTTTAATTATATTGGGCATAGATAGGGCATAGGTGCAGGAATAATTCAATTCCCCTTTAGATTCAGCGTGAATCTTATATAAGGTTTGCCCCTTCGCAACTCTAGTACCCAATTTTGCAAAAAACTCAATGCCTGCGGCAGCGTCATGAGGTGCCCCTGCTAATTTGGCGACTTTAGCCAGATTTCGATTATCAATTTCAGTGATGACGCCCTCAGATAATGCAACAATTTCATTTGTCAATGAGGCCGTTGGGGGTTCTTTAAATCCCCCTTGTGCCTTACAAATTGCCAAAAACTTATTTAAAGCAACACCACTTTCTAGTATTTGCTTTGCTAAATATACCCCTTGGCCAGAGTGGGCTTTGCCACCAAACTCCAATAAAATTCCAGCCAGAGCAAGTGCCTTATTTTTTAGATCAACAGGAGCAAGTGGTTCATTACGTAAAACAGATAATATATCTTTTGCCTCAAGTGCAGGCCCAATTCCTATACCCAGGGGTTGAGTTCCAATGGTTTTTAAGGTCTCTACATGGATGCCCAAGGCTTTGCCCACTATCGAAAAATACTTCTGATACTGAGAAAATTCTACATCGGAACGAATTTTTGCTGTAGGTCCTACGGGTAAATCAATTAATACATGAGTTGCACCAACAGCAATTTTTTTAGAAAGTACGGAAGCGATCATTTGCCCCATAGGATCGAGATCCAAAACACGCTCTACCCGAATCAATATATCATCGGCTGGACTTAAACCCAAAGCACCACCCCAGGCCATGCATCCCCCCTCGCATTCAACAACTTGTTGAATTTTATCTACCGTGAGATCTACAGTAGTCATCGTTTCGACAGTATCTACAGTGCCAGCTGGTGAAGTAATCGCTCGTGAAGAGGTTTTGGGAATAATTAGACCCGCAGCCGCAACGATAGGCACAACAATGGGTGTGGTTCTATTTCCAGGAATTCCGCCGATGCTATGCTTATCAAGTATCATAGGATGAGCCCAATGCAATCGCTCACCGGTTTCAATCATTGCTTGAGTTAAATAAATGATTTCTTCTGTAGTCAAATTATTAAGACTACAAGCGGTAATAAAACTAGATAAATGAATATTTGAATATTTTCCAGTAACAATATCACTAATGATTTCATGAAACTCGGTTGCATTTAAAGCATTTCCATAAATTTTCGAGCGCACAAGACCTATTGAAGTAACTGGCGGTAAATGTGAGATAATGATTGAATCATCCACCTGAGCACCAAGTCTTTCCCAAGCGCTTTCAGATAAACTAGCCTCATTTTCTTTGAGAATATTGGAATGAACCATATTTAATGTGGCTACAATAGAATGATTATTTAAAGTAACAATAACCTGTGTTAGAGACTCAAAACCTTCTGATTTGCAAATAAAACAATCAGGACGCATATAGATAATAAATTCCTGTAATGTATCTATACCTAATTTGACTAACTTTAATTGATTAAACTTAGTACTCATTACGCAGTGCTCACTATAATTTGTGTTGCTCTAAATAATTAGGAATTACACATTTCCAATGAAACTTGTGCTCAATTTTTTCTTTTAGTGCCTGTGCAGATTCTCCTTCTCCATGAGTAATAAACACTGCTTTAGGCGCTTTTTTGATATGAGATAACCAAGTCAGCATTTCTGCATAATCTGCATGAGCTGATAAGTTCCCCATCTGTATTATTTCGGACTGAACAGGTACTAATTGGCCAAACATCTTAATCTCTTTTTCACCACGAACCATTCGATCCCCTCGTGTCCCACCTGCTTGAAATCCAGTAAACAATATAGTGTTTCTGTAGTTAGGAGCAAAATTTCGGATATGATGAATAACCCGCCCTCCAGTTGCCATACCACTCGCGGAAATTAAAATCATCGGCATTTTTTGTCTGCCAAGTGCGATTGATTCATCTACAGTGCGAATGTATTGAGCCACATTGCATACTGCGGCACATTGTTCTGTAGTTAAACGATTTTCACGTGCATGCCTTGAAAAAATTTCAGTAGCGTTAGTAGCCATAGGGCTATCAACAAAAACCGGAATATCTGGAATTTTATTTTTAGCTTTGAGCTGCTGAATATAATATAACAACATTTGAGTTCGACCCACGGCAAAAGCTGGAATTAAAACACTACCACCTCGTTTAACCGTGCAATTAATTATATCTGCAAGCTGTATCTCTGGATCGAGTGTTTCATGCAAGCGATCACCATAGGTCGATTCTATTACCAAATAATCAGCTTCAGGTGGTTCTTGGGGTGCTTTCATAATGGGATCATTAGGACGCCCCAAATCCCCTGAAAAAAGTACAGAGGTATTCTGATGTTCTATTTTAATCAGAGAAGCACCTAAGATATGACCTGCATAATAAAAGTTGGCATAAAAATTATCAGCAAGCTCAAAGGTGTCCTTTAAATTTACCGTCTGAAAATAATTTAACGCAATTTCGGCATCTTCCTTTGTATAAAGTGGTATGGCAGGATGATGTTTTGAATAGCCTTTTTTATTAGCGTAATAAGCTTCTTCTTCTTGTAGATAACCACTATCTGGCAACAATATTTTCGCCAGTTCGAAAGTAGCTTCGGTACATACTATTTTTCCACGAAATCCATTTTTTACGATTAAGGGAATATAACCACTATGATCAAGATGGGCATGTGTCAATAAGATATATTTAATGTCTTCTGGATTGAAAGGCATCTGTGCCCAATTTCTTAATCGAAGCTCTTTGTAGCCTTGAAAAAGACCACAATCAACAAGTATTTTTGTTTGGTCCAATTGAATTAGATATTTTGAACCTGTAACTGTTCGGGTTGCCCCTAAAAATTGAATTTTCATGATTTATCATGGATAAATATCTCATAAAAATCAGTATAGCACTTACTTTAAAAACAAAAATAATTAACCTCATTGCGGCTTGTTGTAGTCGCTCTGATACATCTGTCAACGGGCGATTAAAAATCCAACCATTGCCGCTTAGCTTTTTTCCAGAACTCGCGAATACGTCTGCCTTTATTATCATTTTGAAAATTCAGGTAAATCAATTTTAATTTGAGAACCTAAAGCCAATCTTAAGGCATTCACAATGGCCAGAATGTCAATTACTTCTTGAATTATTGCGCCAGTTACGGGATTGATAAATCCTGCTGCAGCAAACCCCATTCCAACGATACTAAGCAACATACCTCCAATAGCGCTTTGTGAGGCAATTCTTCGAGTATTTAGGCTAAGATGGATTAATTCATCAACCTTACTTAATGTGTTTTCCATAATAACAGCACCCGCAGCTTCAGCCGTTACATTACTGTATTGTCCAAAGGCAATGCCAACTGTCGCTGCTGTTAATGCAGGCGCATCATTAATACCATCGCCCATAAAAACAGTTGGTGCTTTTTTTATTTCCTCTCGAACTATTGCCAGTTTTTGTTCTGGGCTTTGCGATGCACGAATTTCTTTTATATTTAATAAATTAGCCAAGTAGACAACTTCCGACTCACGGTCCCCAGAAACCAACATAATTTTTTTAAATTGATGAGAGGGGGCTAAATGCCCTAAGAATGATTTACTTTCAATACGTGGCGCATCATGAAAATGTAACGATGCAGCATATTGATTATCAAACAATACAATACATTCTAGTCCAGGCGCTATGGGTGGTAATAAAGTAATACCCTCAGGATTTATTTCTAAAAATTTTTTCCGGCTAGTAATGAGAATTTTATGTTTACCAATAACCCCATGTAATCCTTGCCCAGGTTTTTCAGATACATTGGCCGATTCAAGCAGAGTTATATTTTCTTTTTGTGCAGCATTTAAAACGGCACTTGCAAGAGGATGTTTTGAATATCGTTCTAGACTTGCCACATATTGTAAAACCATTTTTCTCGTATAATTTGGAACCACGTTAATTTCTGTTAAAGCAGGCTTACCATAGGTAAGTGTACCTGTCTTATCAAAAATGGCGGTTTTACAAATCGGTAATTGCTCAAGAACCGTTGGATCTTTGATAACGATAGCTTGTCTTGCAGCTCTTGAAATAGCACTAATTATAGTAATAGGAATGGCTATCAATAGCGGGCATGGTGTGGCAATGACTAGAACAGAAAGAAAGCGTATTGCATCCCCTGTGAAATACCAAGCCGCAATTGCAAAAACAAGAGCTACAGGCGCAAAAACTGCGCCAATCCGATCCCCTAGCCTTCTAATCGAGGGACGCTTTTGTTCTGCTTCCTCTAATACTTTTACAATTGCAGAATAGCGTGAATCGGATGTAAGTTGAGTTGTTTTTATAATTAATAAAGTTTCTCCATTCACTGCGCCTGATAAAACGAATGCCCCCGGTGTTTTGGAGATTTGATAAGGCTCTCCTGTCAAATAGGATTCATCCATAGATCCATGCCCTTCAATAACGACACCATCAGCCGGACAGGTTTCATGTGGATAAATAACAATTAAATCATCTATTTTAATGTCTAATAATGGAATATCTTCAATATGATTGTTTATTTTTCGGTGTGCCATTGAGGGCATACGCGCTACAAGAGAGCGCAAAACGAAGGATGCTTTCCGCATAGCATAATATTCTAAAGTTTGCCCACTGGCCAACATCAGAATAATTAATGTTGCGGCTAGATATTGCTGTAAAATAACACCGGTTACTAATGCGATCGCCGCTAATAAATCAGCACCTAAATTTCCTTTAATTAATTTAAATAATATTTGTAGAAATACAGGGACACCACCAATTACTATAACAAACAGTAAGGGAGTATTAGATGCGGGAATATGGAAAGCTAGCATCACAAGATATAAACCAATTGCAATTAATGCAAATAGTGCAATATATAATTGCCACTTCGATTTTAACAAAATGAAAGATCTGCTCATAGAAATGTCATTGATTCAATGTTATTAGTTTCATCGTAGATGCTCAGGATTTTTTGTCAAACCAATTGGGTTACATTCATATGGGGACGGTCCGGGACGGACTCCGGCAATTATTGGTTAATTTGTTCAAAACATATCGGAGTCCGTCCCGGACCGTCCCCTGAATATTTTAGCTTTTTTGGTAAGTAGATTTTCTAATATAATCAGTACCATCCCAAATAGATAGGGGCGATTTATCTTTATTCACTATAAAATCAAATGGCGGTAAAATAGCAATATAAAGGGCTACCATGAACACTATAGCCAAATATTTATTCCCCTTCTCCATAATTTGCTGTGCTTCTTTGTCAGAACGGAAGGCGCTGTACGCGTAAATCCCCCCTAAAAAAAGTGCAATGGTTAAATAGATCAATTGATTGAATTCTAAAGACATATAGCGATACGCGTAATAGTTGGTAATGAGTATCATAATAAGCAAAAACACTTTATAACCACGTAAAAGCCCATTGAGCCAGGCTATTTGCTTTTTTTCATTGTTGTCATATTGATAGTAGGCATTTAAAAACAAAATGCTTACGAGGGTTAAATCAAAAAAAGCACTGATAATGATATTTGGATTTTGAGCAGTATTTTGCAAAAATAAAATAAAAAACGTTACACTTGCGAGCACTAGAAGGGGTAGAAAATAATACATACATGTTCGTAAGATAAAGCGCAACTGATGAAGCACCTTAATATTATATTGGGCAATACCAATACCAAGAAACAATAAAAAGAGCCCCAAAAAATACGAGAAAACGCCGTTAGTAGACACGCGATTATATAAAAAAGAGCTGTAGATACCATCATATAAAAAAGACGGATATAAAATTAAGTTCTCGCTTGAATACATAAAAAGTGTCCCAAAAAGTAAGACGATTAAGGTATTCCATAGCGCTTCAAAGAATAGGGTATAGCTTACATTCCAATGACCGCCGTTATGATGATAGATATAATGAAAACAATGAGTTACATAAACTAGAATAGGATAGCAAATAAGTAAATTAATATGGCGGGTACTCTCTGATCCCCAAATTTCATAACCTCTAAAAGGGATAGATAATAGCAGCGCAACAAAAAAACTGCTGCCCAATAATTCTGAAATATTCCGTCCATTATAAGATAGTACAAATAAGAGCCCTACCAATAGAGGAAAGATGACGTACATAAAGGTACGCAGTTGTAACAAATAAGTGCTAGTGAAGATTATAGATGTGATTAGTCCCGTTAAAATTAAAATCCATGTGTCTTTGTTAGTAAGCAAAATAGCTCTCCTTACTCATACTGCTACCTGAATGGTCATTAAGTCTCTGGTTTAACTGACAAAACCCTTTAATGTTCTTGGGCATCGCCTTTGCTAATAGAATCAACGCCATGCCAAAGAGACAAGGGCGCTTTATCTTTATTCACCGTAAAATTAAAGGGCGATGCAATAACAAGATAAAAGGCTACTATGAATACTATAACCAAGCATTTATTCCCATTCTCTATTATTTTCTGTGCCTTTTCATCAGAAAAAAAGGCGCTGTACGCATAAAGCCACCCTACAAAAAGCGAGATGGTTAAATAGATTAATTGACTGGGTTCTATAGACATATAGCGAAAAGCATAATAGTTGGCGATGAGTATCATGATGAGCAAAAACACTTTATAACCACGTAAAAGCCAATTAAGCCAAACCATTCTCTTTAGCTCATCACTTCCATCTTGATAGTAGGCATTTAAAAATAAAATACCGAGAATTGTCAGCTCAAAAAAAACAGTGATAATGACATTTGGATTCAGGTCAATATGCCACAATAAAATTAAAACCACCGCACTGGTTAACACCAAAATAGGCAGCAAATAATACATAGTCGTTATCAGGATAAAGCGCAACTGATGGAGCGTTTTAATATTATTTTGGGCAACACTTATACCAATAAATAATAATAACCACGTCAAAAATAACTGGAACAATCTGCCAGTGCTCGTGTAAATGAGATTAAATACATAAGGGCTACCCTGACTACTAAATAAAAAAGAAGCACAAAAAATTAATACCGCACTTGCGAGTGAAAAAAGCACCGCAACAAGCAAAACAAGAATTCCATTCCAGGCGGCTTCGAAGAATAGGGTATAACTCATATTCCAACGATTACCACTATGATGATAAGTGTAATGAAAGCAATAGACTAAAAAATAGAAAAATTGTGGCTTAACATGGTTGGAAATCCAAAGGCCAGGGAGTGCTAATATTAAAGCAACAAAAAGACTGCTGCCCAATAATCGTAGATTGTTCTGTCCATTATAAGACAGTGTAAATAAGAAACCATATAGTAAGGTAAAGTCTGCAACGAGATATAATTGAAGCGACAAAGCAACAATAGTGACTATAGAAACGATTAAACCCGTTAAGTTTAAAATCCATGTATTTTTGTTAGCAAGCACAATAACTATCCTTGGTCTTTAACTTAACGTCCATTTCAGATAAAAAACCTCAAACTGAGCCAATCATCTTAATCCATCGAGAGCCTCAGGAAGTACAGAATGCGTCTACCCAGCCTGATTAAAAAGACCCTAATTATTGAGTAATAAAATAAGTTATATACTGTTTGTGTCCTTTCGGCAACGGATAAATATGGGAACGGACTCCGTTAATTATTGGATAATTTGTTCAAAATACATCAGTACCCTTCCCAGACCATCCCAAGTAATCAGGCTACGCCTACTGATTATAATCAAAATCTAAATGAAATCATGTCATGGAGATTGAGCAAATAATAATCTGCAATCAAATACGGCCGTATTTGATACCTTTAACCAGATATTTCTACTTGGCTTATTTTTTAACCATATGATTTATCTATTAATAAATAACACCTGTGTGTATTGAGCATTGGCCTACAACCTTAGGTTCGCTTTGAATGGCTTATTGTGTGGGCCGTGTTTTTTTTATTATCATATGTGCAACTTTATATGCAAAATGCTCCATTTAAAATCCAACAGGGACTATAAATTATTATGAAAATTTATTTAAACTCAAATTATCGTACAACAGAAGTACAAGCCAACCCATCAGGAACAACAGCTCAACGCTATGTTTTTTGTATCGAGCAAGCCATTCCATGTTTAAATAACACTGCAGAAGGGCGCAAACTAGCCACGTTTCGCTTTCTCAAGAATATGAGAAAAAGTAAAGATACGGCAGCAATAGTAACAGGAATGGGATTAAAACTAGTTTTAATGCCTTATGAGACAGATGAAGAGTTTAAAAAAATGATTTCAGAGTTTCGAATCAATGAACGCTCAAGCGCTGTAATAAGTAGAAAACCACCTGTTCAATATGCTGTAACGATTATAAATACTGCAGTCGCTACTTCTTCGGCACAAGCAACAGATGCTCCAGTAATCAAGGCCTCCGGAGCTAAAGTTCCTACGAGTGTCCTTTTAAGCGTTATATTTAAACAGAATGTTAAACCTACTGATACAGCACAAGATGCTAACTCAAATATGCAACCTCAATTCTAGTACGGGTTTATATCTTATTTTTGGCACAACAAATTTGTGATACAGGAAAAGAATGAAATATCTTGGGAAAACCTTTTTTGTTTTTATTTTGTTAGGGCAGCTGTTCTTAAGTTTTCATGCGCAAGCAGACTGTTTGCTGGAACCGTATCATCATCAAATTGTTTGTGGTGCTGGAGCCTGCGCGCTTGATCCTTACTTTCATGTAGTCAAATGCGCAGAATCACCCGGCGGCCAATGCTTGTTAGAGCCCCATAATCATCAAATTGTTTGCGGAGCCGGAGCTTG
>NZ_MKTO01000003.1:0-27068 GCF_001897665.1 Legionella sp. 39-23
TTAATGGAAATCTCATCAATGTCATGGTCTTATTTTGGGGGGAAAGGTCATTTCCATTATCTGTCTCTAATATAGACTTGGGGATATTCCACATGGAGGCAAATTTTGAATTACAATCAATGATCTTGTTATGCAAATCGATCACTAAAATTCCATCAGCAGATGATTCAAATGTTGACCTTAAGAGGGATAATGATTGTTGTAATGATTCTGTGCGCTCCTCAACAGTTTCTTGCAGTATCTTTTGATGATGCTTGGAATCATTGGCCAAAATCCATTTTCTCGTTAGCGCACAGGCAAGTTGTCTTACTGCGACCACGTCAAAAGGTTTTTTCAAAATAAGATAATTATCTCCCATACCTAATTCTTTTACTGTTTCCTCCCAACTGTAATCAGAATATGCAGTGCAAATGACGACCTGGATATCAGGATCAATCTTCCACATGTGTTTTATTGTTTCAATACCATCCCATCCTGGAGGCATTCTTATATCGACAAAGGCTAAAGCATAATGTATTCCTTTGTCTAACTCTTCGCGAATTTTTTGAATCGCTTCTTGGCCTTGGCATGCTGTAGTAAATATAAATTTGGGCAAAAAGAATTCTATCTCGGGACTAGTTGGTTCAAGTAAAGAGAGCTCATCATCAAATAATTGTCTGTCTAAATGGTTTAATTCTGACGTAGTGTTTGATGCAGTCAAAACTTTAATAAAGTCCTGATGTATTGAAGGATTATCATCAATAATCATAATATGTAGTGGTATATCACTCATCAGGGCCTCCCTGTTCTATTGATAATAGGTAAAGTCAATATAAATTGAGCACCAAGTCCCTCACCTTTGCTTTCAGCGATAAGAGAGCCACCCATTTCTCGAGCTGACAAGGCGGAACTGTGCAAGCCAAAACCATGGCCATTTTTTTTTGTAGTGAATCCGAAAGCGAAGATACGTTGTAAGTTTTCCGTATTAATGCCAATCCCATTATCTTCGACAAAAATGTTCACTGAGTTTTTTCCTGTTTTTTGTATGATTAATTTGATTTCTTTAATAGTAGACGCAGTGTTTTCTAAAACTGATTCTTTGGCATTTTGAATGAGATTGATCAATATTTGCAGTAGCTTGGATTTATCTATATGAACCAACGGTACTGGTTTAAACTCTTTAGTAATCGTAATATGAGCATTTTTTGAGGAGTTCATGGTAATGTTTACCGCGGTATCAAGTATTTCTGGCAAGTAGACTTTTTCATTCATACTTGATAGACCGCTAATTGGTTTTTGCGTATCAACTATTTGACCTATATGCTGTAAGTCATTCTGTAGATTATCTATTTCAATATTATTTTTTTCATTTTCTTCTACGATAACTTTGGCAAGTGCGAGCAGGTATCGAGGTATGATTTGCCCCTTGGGATCATGGGTTAAAAAATCGATTAAATCGATTTGATGTTGCTCCATCATCTCCGTAATTTTCAATAACTTTTGATGATAATCGAGATTAAAACTGTTTTTTAAAAGGGTGATTGAAACATTAGAACTGTTTAAAATATTACCGATATTGTGCAAAATAGTCGTTGCCACTTCCGCCATTCCTGCGCGGCGGGCAGCAGACGATATTTGTTGATTTAATTCTTTAATTTTTTCTTCAAAAACTTTACTTTTATGGATATCAATGACGATTCCAGCAAGCTGTTTTTCCCCTTCCTGACACTGACAAATTATGCGATACCAATGGTAATTTCCGTCAGGGTTTTTTATACGCAGTTCACATTCATAATCGATTTTATCGTTAAGTGCGCGTTTTACTTTGTGTGTCAAATCAAATCTGTCCTGTTCATGGACCAAATCGATAAACTCATCGAGTGAAGGAGCTTTATGAGTAGGATTTAAATGGAATATATTGAATAATTCATTGGACCAGATAGTGCGCTGAATATTGCCATCATAGGACCAATATCCTAAGCCTGCAATATGTTGGGCATATTCAAGTTTTTCATTCAGGCCCATCATTTCTCGGGAGGAAATGTTCATACTGCGCTCGTGCAAATAACGTTCTTGATCCGCGTCTATGTATGCGTTGTTGACGCGTTGAATAAAAGTATGCCACTGCTCATCAGTTTCTGGTTTTTTATCTTGAGCAAGGTTTGAGTGCTCTAGCTGTCGCTTTAATAATTTATGAATTTCCATATCACTCATAGTTATGTTTTATTATGTTTCGTAAATTGTTGTAATCGTCATTGTTTGATTATGTAATTCGCAATTTCCAACAGAAAATGGTGATAATTCCCCATATGAATAAAAGCCTATCTGGGTCGAACCCTCAGGCAAAGCCGACATCGTTGATTCGATTTCTTCTTCTGTTCGTTCACCTAAAAGCAGTCGTCTTCCCACGCAACTGATGTCAATAGCTAAAACAGGACCCAATTGTTTTAAGTTACCGTTCAGCATTAATTGATTTGCTAGAAGAGCTGCTTCATTAGCACTATCAATTAATCGATCAAAATTGGCCCTCATCAATTGAGCATGCCATCCTGTTGGAATATCTCCTGCAAATACCAGAGATTGTTCTCTCTCATCCACGGCAAGAATTGTACGAACCAAGCGAGTGTCATTATGAGCTTCAGGATTATTGATTGCTAAAGGATAAAGCAATCCTGAAGAGGGTAATTCAGATGCTTTTTCGCCCAAGTATTCTTTATAAAGTTGTAAAGCAGGTTGATAATCAAGCTCATATAAAACATTAGATTCTGAACGTGTAACCCGGCGAACTGGACCAAAAATATCCCATCCTCCTTTAGAGGCATGGCCAATATGAATATCAGAACCATAAAAACCTACGGCTACGACATAATGATCAAGAATTTTATTGTTTAAAACGGTCCATGTTTTTTTGAAGTCGCTGCCATCACCAGCTAATCCACCGGTCATAACAAGCTTATGAGTATTATTTACGCTATTTAATCCTTGTACTAATTCAGAGCCATTCACATTCAGTCCGTCAGATAAGATAAAGATGCTGTGTAGATCATCTGCTTTTAATTGCTCAGCAATTAATTGCCCCGTATTTTTAGAGTTTTTATTGTGATTTACCTCTGCTTTGGCAATTTTTAATGATGTTTTGGCGAATTTGATGACAGCAACTGTAATACTGTGGTCGAAAAGATTCTTACCAAAAATTTCACCCGCAGTGGAGCAGCCTATGACTTTTGATTTGGGATAAAAGTTAGCTAATTGAATTATAGGCTCTTGAAAATCCAAGAATTCTGGAGCTGCAAAAATAAGAACTAAAGTGCTCTCTGAGTCAAGGTCTGGAAATTCTTTCAAGCTCCATCCTTTATTCATAAGGAATTGAAAGGTTTTTATTTCCATATTGTCTCCTGAGCGAAATATGACCGTAAAAAGAAGTATTTTTAATTAGTATAGTGTTAATTTTGGTTTTTTTCTTGAGCAAGTTGGCTGTGTTTTGGTGTGCAAATACGATTGACGTGCTTCCAGCTAGATTTTTTTGCTACCCTCATGAAAATTCGCTATGATGAATTTCTTTATGTTGGCTCAAGGAACGTAGTTTTTATGGAAGGAGAAAGGTCACCTACTAAGAAAAATAAAACGGTGATTTCTAAACGTTGGCGCGAGCGTTACCCAGCAGACAATTGGTTAGGGCTGCTCATTATCTGTATTGCTTTGGTTGCAGCGCTATGGCTTTATATTGTCACTAAAAAAACAAAAAATACAGCGCCAAAACCTATCCCTGTTGTTGCAGACATTTCTGCTAGTCGTGATGTACCTATTTATGCTCCAGCACTCGGTACAGTAACACCAGTTTATACTGTGACGGTGCAAACTCAAATCAATGGCTTATTAATGAAAGTTCTTTTTAAGGAAGGGCAATTGGTCAAAAAAGGACAGCTACTTGCGCAAATTGATCAGCGCCCTTATGAAGCATTACTTATCCAATATGAAGGCGATCTTAAACGAGATTCAGCGCTGTTGGCTAATGCACGAATTGACTTAAAACGTTATCAAAAATTATGGAAAGAAGATTCTATTTCTCAACAAACCCTCGCAACGCAGCAATCATTGGTAGAACAATATGAAGGTAATGTTAAAGCCGATTTGGGCCTGATTCAGAGCACTAAAGTCAATCTTATCTACTGTAATATTACGTCGCCAATAGATGGACGGATTGGTTTGCGCTTAGTTGATCCCGGTAATTTTGTGCAAACGTCAAATACCCAAGGTATTGCAGTGATCACGACCAATGATCCCATTACCGTCATTTTCCCTGTTGCTGAAGATTATGTACCACGAATTGCACCACAGGCCTATGCTGGCAAAGAGATGCAAGTGAAAGTTTATGATCGACAACAGAATAATTTACTTGGAATAGGAACATTATTGGCTTTGGACAACCAGATAAGCACAACTACTGGAACAGTAAGGCTGAGAGGGATTTTTAATAATGAAAAAAACAAATTATTTCCTAATCAATTTGTGAATGTAAAAATTTTAATTGAAATATTGCACCAAGCGACCGTTGTACCCACTGCGGCGATACAACATTCAACTGCGAAAGATTTTGTGTATGTGATTCATGCAAACAATACAGTCACCACTCAAGAGGTGGTCAAGGGGCCTACTAGTGGTGAGTATTCTGTAATCAAAAGTGGTTTGTTACCAGGCCAAAAAGTGGTAGTAAATGGTGCTGATAAATTAATAAATGGCTCAACAGTACTGGTCAAAAAAGAGCCTGCCAGTAAGCCAGTTCAAAATGCAGGTAATAGCTCTCTTTCAAAGCCCACTGCAGTCGAGTTTCGAAAAAGGTCTAATGAATCGAGAGCGCGCACTATCACATGAGTATTTCAGGCCCATTTATCGCAAGAGCTATAGCCACTTCGCTGTTAATGTTCGCTATTTTTCTTAGTGGAGTTCTTTCTTACAAACTCTTGCCTGTATCCGCTTTACCTGATGTGGAATATCCGACAATTCAAGTATCAACGTTTTATCCTGGGGCGAGTCCCTATGTGATGAGTACCACGGTTACTGCACCACTTGAGCGACAATTTGGACAAATGCCAGGTTTGGATCAAATGACCTCAAACAGTTCATATGGCTCGTCGATTATTACCTTACAGTTTAAACTGGATATCTCGTTAGATGTTGCTGAACAAGAGGTTCAACAATCCATCAACGCAGCGAGTAGTTATTTACCTGCTGATTTACCAAATCCCCCAGTTTATAGCAAAGTAAATCCAGCAGATACACCCATTATTACTTTAGCGCTCACTTCAAAGACAATACCTTTAACAAAAGTCGAAGATTATGCTGAGACGCGCTTAGTTCCCAAGATTTCTCAATTAAGCGGAGTAGGATTAGTGAGTTTGGGAGGAGGGCATAGACCTGCCGTACGCATTCAAGCGAATCCTAATGCATTATCCGCTTATGGATTAACTCTAGAAGATGTGCGTGCGATTGTTACAGCTTCTAACGTGAACACAGCAAAAGGAAGTTTTTCTGGTCCTCGTTTGGCGTATACCATTAATTCAAATGATCAATTATTGACTGCAGAGGCGTACCGTCCGCTGATCATTTCCTATCAAAATGGTGCTCCAGTCCGTCTATCTGATGTTGCTAATGTCATAGATGGTGCAGAAAATAGCATGCAAGAAGCATGGATGAATAATGAGCCTGCAATTATTGTGAATGTCCAACGCCAGCCTGGTGCCAATGTGATTGAAGTGGCACAACGGGTCAAAAAATTATTAAATCAAATGAAGTCTGCAATTCCTGCTGGAATGGAAATTAAGGTCCTAACGGATCGTACTATTAGCATTCAGGCATCGGTAACAAATGTGCAATTCGAATTGCTTTTGTCTGTAGCATTAGTGGTTATGGTGATTTTCCTTTTCTTACGCAAATTACCTGCAACCATTATCCCCAGTATTTCGGTACCTTTGGCACTTGTAGGTACTTTGGGTCTAATGTACTTACTCGGATTTAGCCTTAACAACCTTACTTTAATGGGATTGACTATTGCTGCAGGTTTCGTGGTCGATGATGCGATTGTGATGATCGAAAACATCATGCGCTATATTGAACTGGGTGAAAAACCTTTAGTTGCTGCTCATAAAGGCGCAGAACAAATTGGGTTTACTATTATTTCTTTATCTATATCACTTATTGCGGTACTTATTCCTTTGTTGTTTATGGGCGATGTGGTCGGCAGGCTATTTCGAGAGTTCGCACTGACGTTAACTATAACGATTGCTATATCTGCGTTCGTTTCTTTAACGTTGACACCTATGTTGTGTTCGCGCATTTTAAAGCCAGAAAGTGAAAGTAAAAGTAATGATTTGCAAAAATCTCTTGAGCACAAACTAAATTATCTTATTGAAAAATATAAAATTTCTTTACAATGGGTTTTGTCACGCCAACCGCTTATTTTATTGATTTTCTTTATTACTGTACTCATTACAGCGATTTTGTTATTTCTTATTCCCAAAGGATTTTTCCCTATTCAAGATACTGGGGTGATCCAAGGCATTTCTGTGGCAGCTGACTCGGTCTCATTTCAAGAAATGGCTAATCGTCAGAAAGCTTTAGCAAAAGCGGTACTTTCTGATCCAGCTGTAGAAAGCTTATCTTCCTTTATTGGAATTGATGGAACAAATATTACTTTAAATAGTGGGCGTATTCTTATTAATCTTAAACCTTTTGATGAACGACCCGGCGTAGACGAGGTGATAAGACGATTGCAATCTAAGGTTAGAAATGTGGTTGGTGCCAGATTGTATATGCAGCCAGTTCAGGATTTAACCATAGATACTTTAACGAGTCGTACTGAGTTTCAATACAGTGTGAATGGGCCTGATCTTGATGAAGTGACCAAGTGGTCAAAATTAATTCTAAAACGAATGCAAAAATTACCTGCACTGAAAGACGTCAACTCAGATCAACAAAATCTAGGTTTGGTTACGGAATTGGATGTGGACCGTGATACGGCATATCGGCTTGGAATCAGCATGCAAATGATTGATGATACGCTTTATGATTCTTTTGGTCAGCGACAAATATCGATTATGTTTACCCAGCGCAATCAATATCGGGTTGTATTAGAAGTTTTGCCTTCGCTACAAAAGGAAGCAGTCGCCTTTGATAATATTTATATCAATTCGACTGTCTATAATTCTACTCCGAGTATTTCTTCGATAAAGAATGCTTCTAGCCCTGGAATAAATTATCCGACGGTTAATTCATTAGGTGCCACGATTACTCCGGGTTCGGTATCATCATCTATAACTACTTCGAGTGGCTCAGTTCCTATAAAGACATTTGCGAGTGTCAAACAAACTGTAGGGCCATTAGTTATTGCACATAAAGACCAATTTCCAGCGGCAACACTTTCATTCAACCTTGCTAAAAATGGATCATTGGGCGCGGCAGTGCAACAAATGGATGAGATGAGGGACAACCTTAATTTACCACTGAGTATTACTGCGGAATTTCAAGGAACAGCAAAAAGCTTTCAAAATGCACTCGCGAATGAGGGATGGTTGATTCTTGCCGCAGTTATAGTGGTATACATTGTATTGGGCGTGCTTTACGAAAGCTATATCCATCCCTTAACTATTTTATCTACGCTGCCTTCAGCGACTATGGGCGCTTTATTGGCGTTATATCTGACAAATAATGAATTCAGTATTATTGCTTTGATCGCCATTATTTTATTAATTGGTATTGTATTAAAAAATGCCATTATGATGATTGACTTTGCGCTTGAGCAAGAGCGTGAATACAATAGAAAGCCCATAGATGCAATTTATGAAGCTGCATTATTACGTTTTAGACCCATTTTGATGACGACTATGGCTTCAATGCTCGGAGCAATTCCTTTAGCGTTTAGTAATGGCATCGGAGGGGAGTTACGACGTCCATTAGGTATTGCCATTATTGGTGGTCTAATCGTGAGTCAGTTAGTTACTTTGTACACAACCCCAATTATCTATCTAACTTTTGATAGAATGTCGCGCAAGGTAATGAGTTACCGCAGTGATAACCTCCATAAAGTGAGGGGGAACGGGTGAATTTATCCTCATTATTTATTCATAAACCTATAGGAACAATATTACTTGCATTCGGACTAAGTGTTGCGGGCATTCTCGCATTTAATCTTTTACCTGTGGCTCCTTTACCACAAATTGATTTTCCTACAATTACAGTTCAAGCACAGTTGCCAGGCGGAAGCCCTGAAGTCATGGCTACTTCTGTAGCCGCTCCTTTAGAGCGTCAAATCGGACTTATTGCTGGGATTACTCAGCTTACGTCATCAAGTACTTTAGGGCAGTCTATTATAACGGTGCAATTTGATTTATCGCGTGATATTGATGGCGCCGCGCGCGACATACAGGCAGCGATTAACGCATCGTTAAGCCAATTACCTACGAATTTGACCAATAACCCGACGTATCGCAAAGTAAATCCTGCTGACGCGCCGATTATGATTATCGCTTTGACTTCAGATAAAAAAACTCCAGGACAATTGTATGATGTAGCGTCTACCTTTTTACAACAAAAAATCCTGAGAAGTGAGGGAGTAGGGCAAGTGAACGTTGGTGGCAGCTCTTTGCCTGCTGTTCGTGTTGAAATCAATCCAACCGCGTTAAACAGTTATGGAATAGGATTGACGCAACTCGCTAATGCTATTGCTGCTGCGAATCTAAACCAAGCAAAAGGGCAAGTGCTTCAGGGTGGTTTGACATCAACAATTAAAAGTAATGATCAAATACTCAAAGCCGCAGGATATGCCCCGCTGATTATTAGTTATTTTAACAATCAACCGGTGCGGCTTTCTGATGTGGCTGATGTGATTGACTCAGTTGCTGATGTGCGTAATGCAGGTTTGGCTAATGGACAACCTGCAGTTTTACTGGTTTTATTTAAAGAACCAGGTCGCAATATAATTAAAACGGTTGACAACATAAAAGCGATGCTGCCACAACTTGAAGCGTCATTATCCAGTGACATTAAATTAAAAATTTTGATGGATAGAACAACAACAATTCGCACGTCCTTGCATGATGTGGAGTTTACCTTGCTTATTGCAATGTGTTTGGTAATTTTTGTTACCTATTTCTTTCTTGGCAGTATACGTGCCATGATGATTCCTGGAGTTGCTGTGCCATTATCGTTACTTGGCACGTTCGCTGTTATGAAATTGTTAAACTACAGTCTGGATAACTTATCCCTTATGGCATTAACCATTTCAACTGGCTTTGTAGTCGATGATGCTGTAGTTGTACTTGAAAATATTTCTCGTCATATTGCCATGGGTAAAAAACCTTTTAAGGCAGCTTTAGACGGCTCTAAGGAAATTAGTTTTACCGTATTATCCATCAGTATTTCTTTGGTCGCAGTATTTATTCCAATTTTGTTCATGGGGGGAATAGTTGGGCGCCTATTTCGTGAATTTGTGGTGACGCTTTCGGTGGCAATCGTGATCTCTATGATTGTTTCATTAACATTGACACCGATGATGTGTTCGCGAATGCTTGATTCAGATGAGGGTAAAAAAGAGCACTTTTTTATTCGCTTTAATGAGTACATTAGAATGCGCTATGCAAGGGGTTTGCGTTGGGCATTACACCATCCCATATTAATGCTTGTTCTCACTTTGGGCACTATCTTACTCACGGCTTATTTATTTATTATTATTCCAAAAGGATTTTTCCCGCAACAAAATACAGGCAGAATTGCAGGTTCATTACAGGCTGATCAAAATATTTCATTTGCTGCAATGAAGAAAAAATTAATCCAATTTGTTTCTGAAATACGTAAGGATCCGGCAGTAGAAAATGTTGCGGGTTTTATAGGGAGTGGTCCTGGTAATAATACAGCAAACACTGGATCTGTATTTATTATGATGAAGCCTTCTGTACTCACTAAAGAGACTACTGATCAGGTGAAGGATAGATTACGATCCGAGTTATCTCATATTTCTGGTGCAACACTCTATATGCAGGCAGCGCAGGATTTGACCCTGGGTGGCAGACAAAGTGCTGCTCAATTTCAATACACAGTGTCTGCTGATAACTTAAAGGATCTGGCGACTTGGACCCCGCGAATTATGGAAAATTTGTCCAAGCTACATGGCATTGTTGATTTGAACAATGACCAGCTCAATCATGGCTTACAGATATATGTTGATGTGGATCATGATACTGCGTCGCGTTTTGGTCTCACGCCAGAACAAATTGATAGGGTGCTCTATAACGCATTTGGGCAAAGCCAAATTTCAGTGATGTATATGCCCATGAACCAATATTATGTGGTGATGAATGTGGCACAGAAATATTGGCAATATCCTGAAGTGTTGGATGAAATTTATGTTATTTCACCGGATGGTAATGAAGTACCTTTATCTGCATTTGCAAGTTTCAAACAAGGAGCAACTTTGTTGTCTGTCAATCATCAAGGCCAGGCTCCTGCAGCAACGTTTTCATTTAATTTAGCCCCGGGAACCTCGTTAGGTGACGCGGTGACTAAGGTGACTAAAATTATTAATAATATGAACTTACCACCAACTATGCGTGGTTCCTTCCAGGGAACAGCTCAAGCATTTCAGGAATCTTTTGCAAATGAAAAATTTTTGATTATGAGTGCTATTTTCGCTGTTTATATTGTGTTGGGAATGCTGTATGAAAGCTTTATTCATCCAATCACTATTTTATCGACTTTACCATCGGCAGGTGTTGGCGCTTTACTCGCTTTAATGCTGTTCAAATCAGACTTAAGTATTATTGCGCTTATCGGGATGATCCTTCTTATTGGTATAGTGAAAAAAAATGCCATTATGATGATAGATTTTGCTTTAGACGCAGAGCGCAATGAAAATAAATCACCGCGCGAAGCGATTTTTGAGGCGGCGTTATTACGTTTCCGCCCAATTATGATGACAACTATGGCGGCTATATTGGGCGCTATGCCTTTAGTCATCGGCTTTGGTGTGGGTTCTGAATTACGCCGACCGCTTGGAATCGCGATTGTTGGTGGCTTAATCGTAAGTCAGTTATTAACACTATACACGACCCCAGTTATTTATTTAGCAATGGATACTGCTGGAAGACGTGCGCGCCATTTTATGAAACAATTTAAATTACGAGGTGCCTATGGCCACTCATAATCAATTAAAATTTCCATGCAGCCTGGGTGCAGCGCAGCGAAACACGGGTAGGTGGTGGCATAATACTCTCGGGTGCTGCTGCGCAGTACCTAGGCTACAGTTTTCTAAGAACTTCAGAATTTCTTTAATTCTAGTTCTGTTTTCTTTTTTACTGCCATCTTGTATGGTTGGTCCTAATTATGTGCCTCCAAAGCTTGTGGTGCCAACACAGTTCAAAGAAGCTAAAGGCAAAAAAGAAATCGGAGCTAAACGTAAAAATTGGAAGCCTATTCAGCCACAGGATAATATGGATCGTGGGCAATGGTGGAAAATTTTTAATGACCCGGTACTCAATGATCTGGAAAATCAGTTATATCATTACAACCAAAGTATTGTGAATGCCGAAGCAAATTTTCGTCAATCACTGGCCATTGTAGACCAAGCTCGCGCAAATCTATATCCGACAGTAGTAGGTGCATTTAGTTTATTCGAACAGCGACAAGCGGGGGGATCTACTTCAATTATCAGTACCTCAGGAACGACAGGGACTGCAACAACAAACATTGCGCCGGCAGCAACCACGACAACAATTTACACCTCATTCTTGAATGCAAGCTGGGAACCTGATCTTTGGGGGCTTGTGCGCCGAACCATCGAGGCAGATCTTTCTTTAGCAGAATCTAATGAAGCATTGATTGGAGTGACGCGTTTGTCGGCTCAAGGTGCTTTAGCACAATACTATTTTGAATTACGTACATTGGATAAAATTCAAAAGTATTTAGATGACACCGTGATTGCTTATAGAAAAGTCTTACAACTGACAAAAAATCAATATAAATCGGGGGTTGTCTCGCGCGCTAATGTGCTTCAAGCGCAAATTCAACTTGAATCAGCCCAAGCATCGGCCATTAACAACGGTATTTTACGCGGCCAATACGAACATGCAATTGCTGTATTAATGGGACGTCCTCCAGCTTATTTTTCTCTAAAACCTGTTATTATCAAATTGAAACCCCCCACGATTCCTGTGCAAGTACCTACTGCTTGGTTGGAGAGAAGACCTGATATTGCACAAGCTGAGCGTTTGGTTCAACAAGCAAGTGCCTTAATTGGAGTTGCCGTTGCTGCCTATTTCCCAACGTTAACTTTGACTGGAACTGTTAGTGCCGCAGGACACAGTTTTCATCAACTGTTTCATAAGCCGGCAATCAGTTGGTCTACTGGTCTGCAACTGGCAGAAACTATTTTTGATGGAGGTTATCGTTCAGCAGGAGTGATAGCCGCAAAAGAGCAATACATGGCTCAGGTCGCCAATTACCGTCAAGTAGTACTCACTGCTTTTCAAAACGTTGAGGATAATTTGATTTCATTGCGTCTTTTGGAAAAGCAAAGCATTGCTCAAGATAAAGAAGCTGCTGATGCGCTTCTTGCGCTCAAAATTGTTAAAAACCAATATAAAGCTGGAACTGTTCCTTATTCGAGTGTACTTACTGCGCAAATCAGTGCTCTGGCAGCAGAACAGGCAGCAACACAAGTAGACGGCCTGCAAATGTCTTCTGCAGTGGGATTGGTTAAGGCATTAGGAGGCGGTTGGGTTGCTAATGTAACGATGTTACCTAAGAAGTACAAGGCCCGACAAATTTGAAACCTGCTGAATTGTAGCCTCGGTGAAGCGGAAGCCGCAGCTTGATTTTTTGATCAGAAACCCAGGTCATGGCTCGTAGTCTCGCTTCGGCTGGAGCTGAAATGCTTGAATGCATGAACGAAGCGTCTATGACTACAGAAATTCAGGCGAGTATGTTTATATAAAATAAGAAAAAATAATGGAAGAGTCCTATGCTGTATTTACTTGGTGAAAAAGAATTATATTACATTTTTGATGGACAAACGGTTAGCGAAATTGCAAGTAGGGCACTTACAACGTACAGAAATCGCCCTGGTTTTTTTACTCCTTATAGAGATGGTTATGAGTTCGTAGGAGAGTTAATCGCACCAGGTTTATATCCATTTGCGGGTCTTGCATTGGCAGGATATTCTGCGCTTGCTTTTGTAGGTTCAGCAGTTGTTTGTATTGGTGCTTATCTTGTTGCTGCTGGTGCTTTCTTATTTAATGCCACAGGATTCCGCGATGATGCACTTAAATTTGCAGGCTCAGCGCTACATTTTACTGGTATCGCACTTTTCGAATCGGCTGTGGGCTTCTTACTCGCACTCATAAGCTTTCCTCACAGTTTGCTCTCTATTGTTACGCGTGCTGCGGCTACAGTAATTGCGGCAGGTTCAGAGCCTTCTGCAGAGCAAGAGAGGATAGATGCTGAAGGGCCTGATGAGTATACTTTCCAATTGAATTAGGGCTAACCTAGAGCCCTTTTTTTCTGATGCTTCTCTTCGCGCTCCAAATAATGTTCTATCATTTTTAACTCCTTTTGAACGCGAGTGATTTTTTCTTCTAGTTTATTTTCTAGATCTTGGCAATTTTTAAGATCTAGAGTGACCACTTCTTTTTTTTCTTGTTGTTGCGTGATGAAATTAAGCCAATTGATTTCGCTCACTGGATTCACAATAAGTGAGTTAGAGACAGGTTGATTAATTCGTTCTTCAATTTGCTGAAAGTGTAGTTCGAGCTCTTGTTTTTGATGCCGAACTGTATGTAAATGTACATCAAACTCATTGAGTTGTCGGTTTAACTTGCTTATTAAGATATTGAGTGACTCATTCATTTTTTAACATAGGAAAATATTTTTACATACTAAATACTTTAAGTTCAGTATGGATTAAATCAAACTGACACAATGAAAGCAATCCTATGAATGGAAATAACCTGTAAAAGTATTTCTTAATAATTGTGATGCAATAGCCTTGATAGCAAAATGTGATTAATATGATTGTTAGTTGCTCATTGATATTGTTAGAATATGCGTAAAATTGCTCGCAGTTTTATATGTAAAGAGATACTTAATGAAAGAAATCACTCTAACCGCTGTATTTGAAGGCACTATCTATAGCATTGAAGAACCTAATACTCATTTGCATGAAGTGTTATATAGAGATTGTAAAGGAGTACGTATTACTTCAGCCGATGAAGTAGAGCAACATAAAGACGCCACTCATTTAAAAATGGGTTTCAATGGATGTGGTGTTGATTATGGTGTCACAGGACTTTTATTTGGTGCAGGAGTAGAAGAACAAAGTGATCAGGTTGTAGCTGTTGTCAAAAAGCTAATTCAAGATGGATATACAGTTAAGTTTAACGCTATTGGCTTAAGCCGAGGTGGAATTGCTGCAATTTTGGCAGCCCTTAAGTTGGCCAGTATTGATCGCTTTCATCTGGAAACGAATTTACTTCTTTTAGATCCCGTACCGGGTAATTTATTTTCCACAGCATTTTTAGATTTTTTTAACCATACATTAGCTAATCGAGCAGTTGATTTGTCTGGGTCTAAAAACTTAAATTATGTTGAAACACTTTATCCCTATCTTGAAGTGGGGGATGATACCGGCGAATTTTTGGACCGTGTTCTTGCCAAGTTCCATATCCCCATAAGACCCACTTATCCGAAACAATGTGAGGTAAGGGAGGAAGTTATTCTGGGGGCACATTTAAAGGCTTTTCAGGACCTTAATAAAGAGAATGATGCTGCTCATTTGATTTATGGGGTGAATGTAATTCCTGTAATCAGGAAACTCAGCAAAGCAATTATGTATCAATTCTTGAGTCGCGTTGGCTGTTTGCCAGAATCGGGAGAAAATATACATCAATCTGAAATCATTAATGAGTTTCAACGAGAAAGAGAAAAATGGACACAACATCTTACAGCTATTATTGCGAATATTATTCCCAAAAGTAGAAGTTTACATTCTCAGGATGGTTCTAAAATTACGGTTTCAAACTCAGCAAAATATCTTAATAAAACGCATCGTGAACTTGTTGATACAGAGTCACTTGAGCCTGATGAGTTATGTTTAAAAGTAGAGCCGGAACGTATCCGTTTGCAAAAGGAAAAGCAACCATTAATCAAAGCAGATTTGTTGCGTTTAATAGACGTCATCGAAAATAGTATGAGTGCTAAGAGTAAGCTTGGTAAAAAGAAATTATTACTGGATAGAATTAAAGCCGGTTTGAATGATAGTGATTTTGCTGAGGAGCAGTTGAGTTTTATACTGAGAGATATTCTCACGGTTGCATTACAACGTGACCGAAACAGCTATAGTTTTTATAGTACAACAACCTCAGGTTTAGCCTTGGTTAGTGCCTTGAATCAGCCTGAGTTTAGTGCTGTCAAAGAGCTCGTACAATCGGATGATGATCCTATTCAATACGCTGATTTATGTGCTTATGTTATAGGTAGAAATGATTTGGTACACTTTAATAGTCAAGATAAGGATATAAATCTTTCACATGTTGAGGAGCATATGGTTGGAGAGGATGGCTATAGGATGTTGATTTAATGCGTATTGATTCAAAGAAAGCAATCAAGGATGAAACAATCAATGGTAAAAAATCTAAAGAAAAAAGTATTACAGTATGTTGCTAAAAGACAGACTTGTGCAAAAGATATGTTTTTTTTCGTTTCAGTACGGTTGCTATAATGTTTCACTGGCTTAAAAAATGGCGGTACGAACGGATTATGCGCCATTCACCTATAAGCGATGATGAATGGATTGAAGCATTTCAAAGTTTATCTTTACTGCGACGCTTGAATAAACAAGAAAAAATAAAGCTGAAACAACTGGCTATTTTATTTCTTCATTACAAATCATTAGAGGGCGTTGGTGATCTTCAGATTACAACGTCAATGCAGTTAAATATTGCCTTACAGGCATGCCTTCCTATTCTTAATCTTGGATTTGATTGGTACGATGGTTGGGTTTCGGTCATCATTTATCCTGGAGCCTATTCACGAGAGGACAAGGTAATCGATGAGTTTGGAATAGAACATTTAGGGCGATCTAATTTAAGCGGCGAGTCGTGGCAACGTGGACCTGTTATTATCTCTTGGGACGATACGCAACATCATGGTGGTGCTACTGGACGAAATGTAGTGATCCATGAGTTTGCACATAAGTTGGATATGCAAAATGGTCGGGCGAATGGTTTTCCACCACTTCACAAAGGAATGTCCGCGTCGCATTGGGCTGAGGCTTTTAACTCAGGCTATCATGATTTGGTAAATCGTCTGCAACAAGATGATCCTATTCCAATTGATCCATATGCGACTACATCCCCAGCTGAGTTTTTCGCTGTATTTTCTGAATTATTTTTCGAAAAACCTGAAATAATAAGTCATTATTATTCTGAGATTTATCATTTGCTTGCCCAATTTTATCGTCAAAATCCGTTGGGGGATTTGTAGTTTTGTGGCATTGTAGCCTGGGTGAAGGCGTAAGCCGTAACCCGGGGAATCTGTGGAAAATCGCGGGTTCTGCTGCGCTTCAGCCAGGCTACAATGCTACGATAATTACCAATTAAATGTATATCGTGTTTCTTTGGAACTCCATCCGTCAGTAATATAGACTTCAAGTGAGTTTTGAGAAATGAGATGAAACTCGATTAGTGAGCCCCAATAAGGATTATGGAATTCAAAACTTTGTTTTGTCTGCCCAGTTGTTAGCTTGCAAGAAAGTTGCCTTGGTTCAGGAGCACCAAGACCATCCCCATAGCTTAAATCCAATTGAGTTGAACCTTGTGAATTAGCCACAGACGCGACTGCATTCAACCAATTACATTCAATCTTTGCAGATTGAGGGTTTTGGTTTTTAAGTTTTAAACAGCTTCGATTTGTACTCATACACGGTTTTGCAAAACTTGTACCTGCCAGTAAACCCAACAAAAGAAAAGTGTACAATTTAGTCATTTTTATACCTGCTCAGTTAGGGTGTGTGATGTTTTTAGCATTGTTATTAAATTGTTGTCAATGGTCTCAATTGATTGTTGTTTATTAAAAAAGCAGAAAATAAAGAAAAAAATCATTAACGGAATCAAAAGAAGTCTGAATTAATAAATAACAGATTTTATATTAGACGATCTTCGGATAATATTTGAACCAGAATTTTAATATGATAAGGAAAAAGTATGAAACAAAATATTTCTATGTACTCTGCATCGATACCAGTGTTCAAACAAATGCTTACTTCATTAAATGCAATTTTGGAAAAAACGCAGGCTCATATTGATAACAATAAAATGGACCCTAATGCTTTTTTACAAGCCAGACTTTTCCCAGATATGTTTCATTTTACGCGTCAGGTACAGATCGCGACTGATTTTGCTAAAAGTACGGCAGCACGTTTGGCAGACAAGGAAATACCTGTCTTTGAAGACAATGAGCAAACATTCTTTGAATTACGTGGCCGAATAGAAAAAACACTGTTCTTTCTTTCTAGTATTTCTCCAGAAGATATGAACGGCAGTGAAGAAAAAGAAATTATTCTCCGTCCCGGAACGCCAAAAGAACGAAAACTGATTGGTCAAACATATCTTTTGCACTATGGAATACCACAGTTTTTCTTTCACGTTACTACAGCTTATGACATCTTAAGAAGTTTGGGCGTTACTATTGGAAAAATGGATTATATGGGAACATTTTAAAACCATACCCCGGGTTAAGCGTATGCTGTAACCCGGGTTCTGCGCTACCAATGCACTATGATACAACGGATATTGCTGCATTTTGAACATTCTCTAGTTCGAACTCACCAAGTGGTTCTTCTTGTCTTCCAGGAATCTTTGTTTGTTCTTGAGCTAGATTTGCTTCATAACGTAATAACTCGCTTGTTTTGAAGAATCGACGCGTCTGATAACGTGTTTTTTTCTTTTCTTCTGCTGCAATTTTATCAATAGCAGGTTCTGTTTCTTGAAGTTCTTTTTCTATCACGGCAACCTGTTGTTTTGATGCATCAACAAGATGAGCGCTCAGATCACGTTTAATCTGCTCTATGCGGCTTGTTACTAATTCGGTCCTTTTTCTATCCAATCGATCATTTTGATCGCTTAATGCATCCCTACATTCTGTTTCTTCCTCTTGAAGTTGTCGTAAAGTGTTTTCGAGTTGTACCTTTGTCCTTTCAAAGGATTGGACATTTTTTCCTAATGAACTATTTTTATACATTAACGTGCCTTGTTCCCAAAGGGAGCAAGTAGACTCTTTCATGCGTGTTTCTGCTTTTACAATAAGTGCTTTTGTTTCTGATATATCTTTTATCTGTTTGCTGATTTGTTCTCTAGTACTCTTTACTGTGCTTTGGATTTGCCCCAGATCAACTTTGAGTCTTGACTGTTCATCTAAAAGGGCAGTAACACTTTCGTCAGGCTCTTGACCTAAAATCCTCCTGAGTTGGCTCAAATCTACTGCATTTAATTTCCAATTTAATTGTTTCAGTTCATCGACATATTCTAGTTTCTTGCGAATTGATTCAGGAAGCTCGTTACGATCAATCTGAACATTATTCCAATTAAGATTTAAAAGTGTTTTGAGTCTGAATAATTTCTCAAATTCAGGACGCATTTTTGGTGGAAGAACATCGACCACATTTTCATTAGATAAATTGAGAAGCGTATTTTTATTTTGTTCAACAACTACTTTAATTTTTTGGAGTTCGTTTTGCTCTGCTTCAACTCGTGTAAGAAACGAGGATTGATATCCAGTGAATCCTTGCTGCAACTCCGCATCCTCAACCTGTAATTCGATATAGGATTGAATACCATCAGTACCACTTTGAATACGTACTTTTTCTGGATTTACTTTCAATAAAGTAGCAAATTGGGTTTTCTTTTGTGCAAATAAACTTTCCTCTACATCTTGATTTAACCCATCTGCTTGAGCTAACTCTTCTATAGAGTACTTTAGTTGTTTTTTCAAAGCATTAAGTTGGTTTACATAGGGTCGATATTCTTTATAAGAGCTAAAGCGTAAGGTCGCCTCATATAACTCATGCACCACATGGCTGGGATTGTCTTTACTCTGACGACTTATTTGGAGCAATGAGTTTTTCAAATGCTCCCAAGTAGGGTCGACGGTCTTGAAAAAATAAGGTGATGTATTCGTTAAATAGCTACGAAAACCAGCTATTTGATGCTCTGCAACTATTTTATCGTGACAGTTTTTCCTAAAGTCGAGATCACAATGCGGGACATTATGTAATGAATCAATTGCATTCAGTGCATCATTGATTACATCTCTTGGGGATGAGTGAGTTATCGAAAACAGATACTTATCTTTTAAAACGGCTTTGTGACGTTCAAGTGTGGCATAAAGTGCCCGAATTTTATCTTTATCCTCAGGAAAGTTACTTAAGTCTTCAGCAAGCGTATGAATTTCTAAAGCTGCTTTTTTGGCTACGGTCCGTTCGAAGTAGGCATGGAGAGGCTCGGGTTTTTCTTTTACCCAAGCAAACTCATCGAGCAGGTATTGAGCCAGTTTTTTCATTGCTTCTTCGTTGTAGCTTTTTTGCAATGCGTTTAACTCTGGATCCTCAGGCAAGCCTAAATTTCTATAAAGTGTCGTAAAAGAGAGAACTAAACCTTGCATTTTAAATTGCTCAACGAGCGAAAACTGTGTTAAGTCGTTGCAGTGATTTATGATTAAAGGTTTGATTTGATCTAATAAATTCTGAATGGTTTTATCATCTGCTGTCATTAATTTTTTTTGGTAAAATTGAATGATGCTGTCAGTAACTTCTTGATGCTCTTCGCTCTTCCATACCTTGTTTTTTTGTTCAATTAACGTATTAATTCCAATTCTGATTATTTCTGGGACAAACGAAGAGTTTTTAGCCGTGTTTTTAGGGAAAAATACTTTTGTGGTTTCTGGACAAAGAGTACAAAATTCTCCAATTAAATAGGGTAAAATTTGTTTGCTTTGTGCCAACTCCAGAGCTCTTTTTGCTTGGCCTTCGGGTTTGGTATAATTTAGAACTGCGCCTGCTTTATCGGCAATTATTGTTTCTAAGTTTTGATGCATTAAGGCTTTTGCACCAGCTGAAAACGGCTTTGATTTTTGTTTGAGCTTTGTTTGAACATTTAACTCTTGAACAAAATCTAGCTGTTTTAAAAACTTAAGCCTCAGTCCTTGCTCGTGGCTCATTTTGCTTGCTTTTTCTGCTTTAGCCGCCCATTTTTCTTCTCGAGCTGTCTCCCACAGTTTGTTAGCCGATTTCTTAAATTGCTCGATACTTTCAGTAAGGGTACGTTCGGATACATTGGCATTTTGAGAACGGGTCAGCTCACTCAAAAGCGCTTCACGCCATTGGTAGAACTCAAATTGTATTTTGGGATCTCCAGGATAAAGTTCAATAAGTAAGCTTTCCCACGCTTCAATTTGTTGCATCAGGATTTGTTGTGCCTCATCAATGGCCTGGGTATATATCCTCTCTACGGTAGCTTGTAATTTGATTTTATTTTTTAATTCTTCAACCGATTGTTCATTAATACTTTGACGTGTCCATGGAAAAACGTAATAAAGAAATTTGTTAAGCGTGTCTTCAGGCGCTTTTACTTGATAAATAGGAAGCCATTCGCCAGGTTTACCATTACGTGCGGCACGGCCTGCGATTTGTGTACTCATTCGCTCAGTATCTGGATAACTTTGTATTACAAATAAACCTTTAGGATGATCACCAGGATTGATGTCTATTCCTTTTGCAAGCATTGCTGTCCCTACAGTAATCGTGTTCACTTGACCTGCTTGCTTGATGAGCTTATCCAGTTCGGCAGGGGATTCCTTACCGGTAATAATCTGAATTTTGAACCCTTGCTCTTCATAGGTTTTTAAACTGTTACCAATTGCTTGTGCCTCATCAAAATCTTCGCTCACAATAAGCATTGGTTGCGTTTGGTCACGACTCCATTCTTCAATCGCTTTATTTCTCTGCGCAACTAAATGTTCATGCTCTTCATAGGTTTGAATGTCTTCATCAGGATTAATATCCATTCTCGTTTTTGTAACTGGGCGTCTAATCTTATCAAAGGTCTCATGTATGGCTTTGATTGTTCCTTCCCGATCTAAAGTAAAAATCGGGTCATGATTGATGCGCTTGTCTCCGGCATGTGGTGCTACACTGACTGCCTGGATTCCGATAGACGTATCTAAGCTTTTGAGCTCAAGCTTGTCCCCTGGCGTTGCTGAAATTCCAAGTAAGCGTCCTAAGGTCTTTTTGAAAAACTTAATTAATCCTTGCGCCGATTGGCTTGCAAGTACAGAGGGAACGGAGTCAATAAAAATATGCTGGGCTTGATCTTTATTTTCCGCTTTGAGTCGAGCTTGTAACGCCTGTTGTACTTCCTCAGTAAAAATCGAACCGTGCTTTGGTGTACTGCGAATTAACGGAACACAGGCAATTTTTTTAATAATTTCGTGACCGCTCTCATCCTTTTCTTTGACTGGTTGCACTATAAAATGCTTGTTTTCCACTAAAGTGGCGGCGACACCGCTTGCATGGATCCATTGTTTGAGTTGGGTGTTACTTGCTGCCATCAAATAATTTTGTTTTTCAATGTCCCCATTAAATTGTTCGTTAATTTGTTTGTTGAGAAATAATCGAAATTGATCGAGATCCTCATCTTCATCCCAAACTTTACCTTGAGATGCTTTAACATTACGAAATGCTTGCCAATTGATGAATTGATAGGCGAGGGGATAAATCCATTGAGCGGGGTTATTAGCCTGTACTGCCTCAGCTTCTGTAACCAGTTTATAAAGTGCCTGTTGATCTAAAAGCGTATCGTCACATTCATCTAAAACAATATGCACAGGGCCATTAGTTTGGAGTAGCTTTTCTTTTTTAGTTATTTTTGCAGCCAAATGGAAACTTGCCATATCCTCAACTGTGGAACAGTTGATTCCATCAGGTACAAATGCTTCAGTTGGGGTATTACTTTGGATGAGTGCTGATTCAATTCCCAAGAATTTAAAAAATGGTTCGCAGTTGTTCTCATAATCTCGAACCAGAAGTGTTGGGTTAGCAGTCCATTGTAGAACAGTACCCCCTTGCGCCCATTGAAGCGCCGAAAGCATCGGTGTATTAATACTTTTTCCTTCTCCAGTTTTGATACGCATTAATATATCGGAAGATGGATCTTCTAGAGCAAGTAACAATACAAGCATTTGCGTGGTGTTTGGGAATAAGCCTGTAGTTCGGAAATAGATTTCTCTTAAATAGGCTAAAAGCTCCAGATTGATGACTTCTATTTGTTCGGGTGCTACTGATTTCGCGCGCAGATCTAGAAGTATTTGACTGGCACGGTTTTTTAATTCTTCACGTGACTTAGCAGTTAAGTTTCTTAAGCTTGTAAAATCACCAGGATTTAGGGGATCGGTATAGCCTAATGTTTCTATATAGGTTAATTGTCGTGCAAGCTTCATTAGCAATGCGTGAGGAAAATCTTCTTCATGAAGCAAATCTTGTAGGTTAACTAGAGCTTCTTTGATGCGATCTGTTGCAAAATGCTTGGCTAAATCCCTTTTTTCATTGTTTTTAGCAAAAGGATTTGTATCGAAGTTTAAACAATAGGCATGTAATTTACTTTGGTCGGGCGCAAGTAACGCTGCGTTTAGATTTTTTGCATCGGGGTAGGGGGGCGTTGCAAATAATTTTAAAACTTTATCTATATCATCATCAGAATGACATCGCTTTAAGCCGTTGACGACATCCAATAATGCACTTAGATTGACTGTGGTGTCTTTTTTATTACTGGCCAAACGCGTTAAAATTGTAGCAATTTTTATTCTATTATTATCACTAAATCCCTTCATTTCTCGAAGAATTTGAGGATAAGCTTCGAGATCTTGGTTGAGCTTTTTTTGTGAGATTTTTTTGAGTAATGAAATGCAGAGTTCAGCTTGTTCCGGCCTCTCAGTTAAGAATAATTGAGTTTCCTCGATCAATGACTTAATCAGTTTCGAATCTACGCCAGATAGTCCTAAAATTTCAATAATTTTTTTGATAATTAATGGCTTAGTTTCTTCTGGAAGGGCTGATTTTTTGAATTGATTTAATGCGGCAAGAGGGAAAGGACTTGCACTTCTCAAATTATGAGCCATGCTCATTTTGAAGAACATGGTTTGTGTTTCTTGCTCAAGGTCAGCAATATTAAAGAGGTCGACTAAGCCATTGATGGCTCGTTCAATTGCTTCATCATTTGCAGTAGGACACTCCTCTAAAGCTTGAGTGGTAAGCTTTAGATAAAGATCTAATTTTTCCGAGCTGTCTTTAACTAATTTACCCGCTAGAATTTGCTTTTGCTTATAATTTAAGCGCGCTAGAGTTCCTGTACTCAGTTGCTTGTATATCTTATTAAATTGTTCTGGTAGTCGGGTGTTGATATCAATAAGCAAGTTGAGGTAATTTGCAATGGATTCAATTTTGTTTTTATAACTTTGTAGCGCTTGGTCTGAAGGAGCGTTTTCATCGATTAAAGCAGCCTCATCAAGAATACTTTTTTCAAACTCTGGATCTTGAGTCTTGAGCTGCTGTAAGGTTTTTTTCAAAGCGGGCAATACTTTTTTCTGAATCAACTCTTCTTTGAAAAAGAAAGTTAAAGAGTGTGTCTCGTTAAATGTTGCCATCCAACCAAGACACGTATTTAAATCCAAGTCTTTGACAATTTGCTTATTCTGAGGATTTTCAAAGAAAGCTCTCATTTGAGAAAGAAGTAAGGAGTGAACTGGACCTAAAACTCCAGCAAATGCTTTTCCCGTAGTTTGATCGTTTGCCTTTCTTTTCCCTGTGAGCAGGAAACTTAAAATATATTCCCCTTTAGTTTCCCCTATAATGAGACTATAGGTTCCGTTGAGTAATGTAGGTTTTGTTTCTTCGAAAAAGCGAAATTTTGCAAGGACTTCTGAGAATTGAGGATTAGGTTGTTGCAACAAAGTAACTAATTCATCCAGTGCGTCAAAAAGTGGCATCAGTTCTCGATCCAGTTGATCGCGTAATTGTTGAGGAACCATGAAGTTTTGCAAATTCTTTTTCAGTTCTTTCTTCAAGAGGTCAACTTTAAAGACAGCACTTCGTTTTTTTATGGCATCAACTAAAGCATCAACAATTAAATCATCGAGCTTGGAGATATCCCCATTACCTAATACACAATCTTTTAAAAGATTTATGTCAATAATCAGGGTTTTTAGCCATTCTTCTTGTTGTTCTGGGCTTCTACATTCATCGGGAATAACAATGTCTGCTGCATGTAGCAGTGTATTCAGAAACGTATTCACTTTATCGGCTTTAGGTAATTCTTGCGACTTTGAGATATTGATTTGACTTAATACGCTCAGTACCGCTCTATGAAATTCTATACCTTTCGTATCTCTTATGTTTTGAAGGGCTAATAATATATTAGCAACTTGATCTTGATCTAAATTGGCTTCATTGAGTTTTGCTAATAATTTAATATGCTCTGCTGTTAAATTCTGACGATTTTTTTGTAATACAGAGGTAAACGATGCGATAGCTGATAGAGAAAATTGGCTTACTTCAGGTGCTGGATCTGTTTTTTGAATACGTTCTTGCAGTGTGTTTAATATTTCAATGCCTTCATTTTCCAAACAAGAAACCAGTGGCGTAACGAAATCATCTTTGAGTTTCTTATCAGGAAACGCGACTTTGAACTCAATACATTGCTTCATTAATGTATTGATTTGTGCAAGCGAAAGGTTAGGCTTAAATTTAAATGAGCGAGAAAATGCTTGCAGTAAATCACTACGATCAGTTTGCTCCAATGTCTGTAATGCATGAATACAATTGTTTAAAGTTTCTTTCCATTGAGAAGCGTTTAGAGCGTCTTTATTTGAAAAAGCACAGGTTAAAATAAAGGTTAATTGATTTTTTTGCTCTTGAGTCCAGGAGGCGAGCTTTTCGATTTCCAGAAGCTGCTCTTGGATGTCTGCTAATCTTATTTCTGCTTTCCAATGCTGCCCAAAATATCGAAATAGCCAAGGCTTAAGTTCACGTCCCTCAGTATAAATAAGTTCGGGATCAGTAATAGAATCTTCTGGATTTTCGATTTTCATACATGCAGCAACATGCTTAAATTGTGCAGCAGATGGTTTTTGCGACATGGCGTAATGTACGCCTGTTGGTCCCCAATTGAGTTCTTCTAAAGAAAGACATTGCTCTTGTGGATTTTGAGCATGGTCTATAACATCCAATACCCTATTTAAGGTAATGAGAAAATGGCCTTTATGTTTAATTGGGCAGGGGACAGGTAGTGTAAGATTTTTTTCTGCAATTCGTGGGAGAACGATTTGTGTGTAGGCCTCAAAAAAAGTATTAAAATCAAAACTGTTCTTATCATAGTCTAGATGCGCTGCAACCAGTGTATTCCACCATTCTTTCTGTTCTGCAGGAAGTTGCACTAATTTTTGAAGATTTTTAATTCCTCGTGTGCTCAAAAGATCATTTTGAACTTCGGGGTTTTTGAGAAACTCGAGATTAATTTTTTTATTCAAACACGCACTAAGTAATCTGACTAAAACAATAGCATGAGCTTCACCTCCCAACGCATATTGTTTACAAAGCAACGGAATGATGAATTCGTCATGTTGCAGTAATTGCAGAAAGGCTTTGATTTCATTTTCATAGGCAGGAAGCAAGGCTATGAAGGTATTTTTTTGGTTAGGTGAGTACCTAGAGTCCAAAAGCAAAGAAATAGTTGTTTGCGGAAGGTGAGGTAATAGTGCTGTTGCTTCTTCAATTGTAGGTAAAACTAAAGCTTCTTGTTTTTTAAGTGCGGGTGCTAACGCAGAAGGAAGTTTTCTTGGGTTATTAGTATAACAAAACGCTTTTTTGTCTTTGTTTATATAAAACCCTTTGGGCAAATTCTGTGGAATAATGCCATCTTTAAAGGCAGAACTGTATTCTTTTATGATAGGAATGGCTGACTCTTCTAGATTGTCAATGCCTAATGCCCTGAGTTGTTTGACTAATTCAGGTAGTTCAGGAAGATCAATAGGTACTAGTTGTAAATCCGGACTAGCAATATGTTCACTCTGCTCGAGGCGAGCCTCTTTTTGTACGCTTGGAGGTTTGGGTAAAACAATGCTTTTTTGAATTTGGATACGTGCTCGGACTGCAGGTGACTTAGTGTTTAGCGCATATTTTAATGGATTAATCTTAGGGGTGTTAGACGTAGTTTTAAGAATTGTTTCTGCAGATTTATTTAATACTGAGCGACGTGCAAGAAATGCGAGTTGTTTTGATGCTTGCTCGCTCTCTGGAATTTTAAAAATAAAAAGACGCTTACGTTCATCACTAATAAACTTTGATAGATCTTCAATATCTTTTGCAGAGTAGGGTTGTGCATCAAGTGGAATTTCTAAGGGAGTATAATTGACTTCAGTTTCATAAGAAGCTATCAAATTTTCGAGTAATGATTGAAGGTACTTATTTTCTGAGAATTGAGGCACAGCAAAACTCCTAGAATCAAAAGAAATAGATAATACATCTTTATTATTAACAGGAGATTAAGAGTTAAAAATGAATGTATTCTTATTTCACTCAGGTAAAATTGTAGTATGCAGTATAATGAAAAAAAGAGAAGCGATACAGCTCAATATGTAAATAAGCCACTCATTTAAAGAGTGATTTTTATAGCGAATTACAAAGGCAAAATAAGTGCATCCATTTTCTGTAAGTTGAGCGTTTAAAAGTCGATTACCCCTTTTTTTAATTCCAAAACACGCTTCTTTATCGAAAATGAAAAATTTACTTGACAGATCTTGGGTAGCTCATTAAACTGCGAACCTAATTTTGGGGTTATAGCTCAGCTGGGAGAGCGCTTGCATGGCATGCAAGAGGTCGGCGGTTCGATCCCGCCTAGCTCCACCATCAACATCTTTGATGTTGATGGGGAAATGCCTAAGGTCCCCATCGTCTAGCGGCCTAGGACACTGCCCTTTCACGGCGGTAACAGGGGTTCGAA